>JAURZP010000093.1 GCA_030653335.1 Methanoregula sp.
AAATTGTAAAAAATTATCAATACTACCAGAAACTCATCGGGGATAATACCCAAAATCTTCAGGAAACAATATTCAGTCTTCAACAAACAGATGCATACCTGTCCGACAATCAAAAAGACAGCGATTTAAACGAGACAATTATTGCATTGGAACAGCAATTCAAGGTATATCGCTCGTTAGACAATAAATTACACAAGATTGTTGCAGATCAAAAAATTGTCCTGAAAAAATATGAAAAGGCGGAACGGGATGTTTCGACTCATACAGTCGCCATGGAGCAGAAAAAACAGGAACTCGCAACTGCAAACCAGAATTTTAATGCGTTACAGGAAAGTCTTTCTGTTTTACTAAATGGAGAGGACCTCTCATTATGGCGGGAAAAAGAATCATCATTACGTGATAATCTCGATCGGATAAAACAGCTGAAAGCAACAACAGAAACCTTTGAAGAGCACCTCAAAGAGTTAAAAAACCTTTCCGAATCTCATAAAAAAATAAAAAGTGACTCGGTAAAAAAATCCAAAAATCTTAAAACCCTTCAGAAAAATGCCCAGGTACAGGAAAAATATGTTGAGCAACTCGAAGAAAAAGAATCATTGGTTGCCCGTATCCGGGATTTGGAAAATGAAAGGAAATTACTTGATGACAAAAAACCCTGTCCGCTTTGTGGATCATTAGACCATCCGTTTGCCAGGGGAAACACACCGGTTCCAGAAAAAATAACAACACAGCTTAAACATGAGAGAAAATCCTTAAAGGATCTTCATGAGAAGATAAGTCACCTGTCAATAGAAATTGCCCATACCGAATCGGAACTTATCCAGAATAAACGGGATCAGGATAAATTAAACAATAAAATCCTCGAATGCAAAGAGACCTGGGCTATAGGATGCCAGGAATTCGGGCTTGAGGGTAATATTGCATTAAGGAATAAAGAAGTTACGAAATTACTGAACTCCTGCGAAAAAGAATTTATTTCCTGCCACGAACTGATTTCCCGTGCCGGCAAAAAAGAAAAAGAGCTTCAAAAAACAGAGCGGGTTGTCAATACATGCAAAGAAGAACTTGCAAATATTGAACTGGGAAAACAAACAGCTGTTTCCGAATTGAAATCTCATGAGTCTGAAAAACAACGATTACATGAGGAACATGATGGAACAGGTGCAGAGATTTTTGAATCCCTGGATGTACTTTCAAATCTCCTGGATAAGTACGGATACCGGGAATTCGATATAAAGAAATTACCGGCAATCATTAAAAATTTAACAAACCGGTCAAAAGAATACCAGGAACAGGCCCGGAAAAAACAGATACTGGAAAATGAAAATCTCCGGCTTTCATCTGAAATTTCTGCATACACTCAAAGTCTTAAGGATTCTAAAAAACAGTCCGATGCAAAAAGTACTCTCCTTTTGGAAAAAGAAAGCGCATTGAAGAAAGTTGTTGAACAGCGAACTTCAGTTTATGGGGATAAAAATCCGGACGATGAGGAGATAAAAATTAAAAAATTGTTACAGGATCTCCTAAAAAACCATTCCGGTATTTTGAAAGGAAAAAATGAAATCTATCTGCAGTTGAATTCAATCGGGAGCCGGATCTCCAGTCTCAAAAATGTGATAGATACGGGGGGTGAGACTCTTCATCAACTTGAGATTTCTTTTACAAATGCCCGGGAAATCATTGGTTTTACCGATGAAAATGAATTTATTAAAGCCCGTTTACCTGTGGATATATTTGATGACCTCCTGGCATTAGAGGATGGATTGCGTAACAGGGAGGTTCAGATTTCAACCCGGCTCAAGGATAAAAATGAGACATTAACCCGGGAACTCGGAAAAAATCTCACCGATCGCCCTGTCGGACAATTATCAGAGGAGTTTGAAATTCTAAGCGCCCGTAGTGATGAAACAAAAGATCGACTTGGTGCTATCGGAGAAGTTCTTAGAAAAAATGCTGATACCAGACAATTACAACACGATAAACTTGAAAAACTAGAAGCCCGGAAAAAAGAATGCGATCGCTGGGATCGGTTGCATGCATTGATCGGCTCTGCGGACGGGAAAAAGTTCCGGAATTTTGCACAGGGTCTTACGTTTGAGATTTTAATATCTCATGCAAATCATCATCTGCAAAAAATGAGCGACCGGTATTTACTGGTGAAAAATTCCCTTGTAGCGCTGGATCTGAATGTAATAGATAACTACCAGGCTGGTGAAATCCGATCCACAAAGAATCTTTCCGGGGGTGAAAGTTTCATCATCAGTTTATCTCTTGCTCTTGGTTTGTCAGGCATGGCAAGCCATAAAGTTCGCATTGATTCATTTTTCCTTGACGAAGGATTTGGCACACTCGATGATGATGCACTGGATACTGCACTCGAAACACTATCCGGGTTACAACAGCAAGGCAAACTTATTGGTATAATCTCACATGTTGCTGCGATAAAAGAAAAAATCGCCACCCGGATTATTATTGAAAAAAGAGCGGGTGGGAGAAGCCGGTTAAAAGGTCCCGGATGTAAGTTTAAGTCTTTTTAATGTTCGATGGTTAATTCATTTCTGGTAATTCTCGTGAGCGATAGATCTTTTACCCAAGATTTCCATGGGTGAGGAATGGAAAACCGCAAGTTCGGCGTCAGGCTATGCGTTGTGACCCGTCTGCCGAAAAGATCAACCAGACTTGCTCACCCGGATCAACAACTTCGCAATCATGGACGTCCCCAATCGTGTAACCGCGACAACCGGATCCAGTTGTGACGATAGTGTAATATATCTCAAGTCGGTAATGTTGAATAATATCAAAATTCCTGATAGATACAAAATTCCGGAACCGTCCGTCATGTTTGAAAAAATCCTGATCACTCCCATACTGTCAGAACAGCACGAGAGGATTACTCTACGTAACGGCAGGACAAAACAGATCCGGAAAATTATTCTTCGCCGGATTCCGGGCTATGAAACCATACGCAAAAGACAAAAACATCCAGTACTGGATTCTTCTTTCAGAATGCTGGGCGAGTTTGCGAACACGCTCGCAATCGAGATGGGCACGGACGGGGCGAGCCGGGTAAAGGAAGTCGAATGACGCGGCCAGGTGTCCCTGTTCCGGGATGATGAGTTATGCAATGCTGTCCTGTCTGTTCCAGCGATGAGGTATACAGTCTTCTCAATACACTGCACTGCAAGCGGTGCAAGAATATCTGGAAAGAGGGAAAAGGCCCGGACACGTCCTCTGCCTGCGGATCCCCACTCCCGGACAATTCGCTGATAGTCAGGAAAAGGATCGATCCTCTCGAAACAAGGCTGGAAAAGAAACTGAATATCTGCCTCACGAGATCCGGGGGGAAATTCTGTCTCACCACAATGACCTGGCAGGCCGGGGATATTTCTCAGGAACTGTTCAGGAGATACTTAAAGCGCTGCGTGAAAAACCGGGCCCTGGCAGAAACAAAGGATCGCTATGGACGGACATGGTACTCCCGGCCCGGATAGTTTCCCCACGCATTCCTGTCATATCGAACAGGATATCTGGCGTGGAAGGCTCCTCTGTCCCCCTCCTCACTCCAGAAGTCCCGCTTCTTTGGATCCTCCTCATCTCCCACATCGGCGTGATGCAGGGCGAATTTGCAAACACGCTCGTGATTGAGATAAGCCCCAACCAGTCAAGCCGGGTTAAGGTAGTTGAGTGAACAACCATGACTTCGGCAACAGTTCCGGATTGTATACGGCTTTTTTATCCATGTTCAGATAGCCTTTGTTACGGGTTACCGGAAAACCGGTATACCCCTTTTGGCACGGTGATCTCGAACCGGGCGCCCTTTCCGGCTTCACCGGTCTCCCTGATGGTAATGCCGGTAATGGAAAGGATCTCGCGGGAGAGGAACAAGCCAAGTCCAGCCCTCCTTCCATATTCCTGTTCAAAGATCTTTTCTTTCAGATCAGTAGGAATTCCTGTCCCGTTGTCTTCAAAAAACAGGATCAATCCCTCAGATGATTCATAATAACAGATAGTAAGTTCAGTTGCTGTCTGGCCATGCTCTACAATATTTTCTGCAAGCGCAAAAAAGACATTTTCAAGGAGCGGATCTGCATAAATCTCCACACCGCCGGCTTCAAGCCGCCGTGATAATTTTGAGATATCCAGGTGTGAAATTCCCATGAGGAGGGACTGGTGGACATTCTGCCATACGGGCGGTTTTAAACCAAGGCTCTGGTAGATACTGGTAAATTTTAGTGATTCCGCAATTGTCTGAACGATTTTTAACTCTTTTTCCTTGAAAAGTCGTAGTTTTTCATCCATAGGTATCATCTTTTCAAGCTCGAAATACCCGGAAAGAGAGAAAATTGCATTCTGGATATCAGAAAAGGTGATGGAGTTTAACATGTTCAGTTTCCTGCGGGCGAGGTGCAATGCCTCCTCCGCCCGTTTGCGCTCGGTCACATCCCGGATTGACTCGATAGCTCCGATAATATTGCCCCCGGTATCATAGAGCGGGGAAGCGATGAACCAGACATAGGCTCCCTCCCCCCTGAAAAGACGCTGGATATACATCTCTGAAATAAATTTGTCCCCTTTTTTCTGAACATAGGGATACCTGGCACGGATCTCCTCATCATCCTGAAAAATCAGGTCGATGAGGAGCGGCCGTTGCTCGCCATACACCGGGATGGAGTACTCATGTTTGCTATTTCCCATGATTTCGCCGGCAGCAACACCGGTCATCTCCTCCATTGCCCGGTTCCATGCAATAACTGCGCCCTGCCGGTCGATAGCAAATGTTGCATCCGGCAGGTGGTTGATGATATCGATGAACCGCCGCTCGGACTGTTTCAGTTTTTCCTCCGCCCGCTTGCGCTCGGTAATATCCAGAAGAACACCAGAAAAGACCTGTTCATTATCCGATTTTACCGGTTCCGAGATTCCATGGAGATACAACTCCCTGCCGTCCGACCGGATGAACCTGCCTTCCCAGTCCCATATCCTCTCCTCCCGGATCGCGGTATCAACCGATGCAAGGAATTTCTCCCGTTCCTCCGGCACAATACCTGCAGTAAAACGCGGGAAAAAATCATCGGGGGTATTGTCAATACCCAGGATATCGATGGAACGCTCGTTCACATAGTACAACCCCATATCCCCGGCAGGGCGGGCATAGAACTGGAAGACAATTCCCGGGATATGCTCTGCAACACCACGGAAACGGTTCTCACTTCGCCGCAGGGCTGCCTCGGTTGTCTGTAACTCCTCGTAATTTGCCCGCAGCTCCTCCTCTGTTGCAGTAATCTCTTCGTAGGCAACATAAATTTCCTCATTCTTCGTTAACAGTTCTTCCCGGCTTTGCAGCAGCGCGGTCTGGCGTTCCTGGATTGCATTATTCATATGACGGAAATCTGTTGCAAGCCTGTCCAGTTCGAAAACGGTCCCGGATACTGGCGATAAGTTTGAACTTTTACTGAAATCGCCCTCTGCCAGTGCTGTAACGCTCTGGCTGAGCTGCTCAAGCGGCCGGACAACCTGCTCACGGAGCTGTGCGCGGAGATTCCACGCAAGGAAAAGCCAGATAAGGATTAACACACCCATGGTCAGCCCGAGGATGAGGGCATACAATCCGAAAGCCGCCAGAAGCGGGACCTGGTCAACGACAACCCACCCGGTCCGGTCCACCCGCGCTGCACTCCCGAGGACCATGGTCCCGTCATAGGTATAGAGAAGTGTGGCCTGCCCGGTAACCCCCTGCCTGAATATCTCTAAGTTTCCCTGGTTCGTCTGCTGCCGGACAAGATCCGGAGACGGGTGGGCAAGCAGCATGCCATACTGGTCCAGTATGAAAACAAAATCCCTGCCCGGCACGTCTTTTGATGCAGTGATCTCCTGCTGGAATGCATCGAGGCTCAGCTCGCCGGCAATGGAACCACCCGAAGGGACATCACGGATAATGTAGACCGTGGGATTGCCCGTGCGCAGCGAGATGAACGGGCGGGAGATGCGGTAATTTTTCTGTTCACCGGTCATGCGGTAGGAGGGCATATTGGACATGTCCAGTCCCATATACCGGACATCCGGAGGTACCATCTGGACAATCCTGTTGTCCTTGTCCAGGTAATAGAGCGTGTCAAAATACCGGTATGCTTCGTAGGTCCCCTGCATGAACGTCCGGGTCTCTT
>JAURZP010000097.1 GCA_030653335.1 Methanoregula sp.
AAAGCAGAAACATGAGGCGGAAAAACAACGCCAGTTAGCCTTTACAATGATCATGCAAAATCCCCAGCCGCTCCTCATCATCGATACAAAATTCAATATCAAACTGGCAAATGAGTCGTTCCTCACCATAAGCGGGTATTCTGAAGAACAACTGCAAAAGATGAATATCCGCGAGTTCAAGATCCTTGCAAAAAGCGGGCACAACTTAAAGGAAGCGTTAGAGACAAAAAAAGGAGTGACCGGGCAAGTCACTGTGGAGTTTCCCAAAGCTACTCACAGTCTGGAACAGCACACAATACCTCTTCTAGACAAAGAAGGGGGAATCGTAAGCATCATGGCGGTGTATAATGATCTCACCGAGAAGCTTGCCGAGGACGCAAAACGCGAAGAACTGGCCAACTACATCACTGCCTATCTCGCCTCCATGGCAGACAACTTAACCAAACTCTCCAAAGGAAACCTCGATTTCAACTTAGAGATCTCTCCGGCTTCGAAAACAACTAAAGAGGCATGGGAATGGTTCATTGGCATAAACAAGAACCTTGCTGAAGTAAAAGATGCGCTCGGTCTTCTGGTTTCTGATGCAAATATGCTTTCAAAGGCTGCAATCGATGGTAAACTCGCTACCCGGGCAGATGCAAGCAAACACCATGGCGAATATAAGAAGATCATCGATGGGGTCAATGGAACCCTCGATTCAGTCATAGCACCGATAAATGAGGCGCTGCGGATCTCTTTGGAATATGCCAATTGTAATTTTACCGCCCGGGTGGATGAGAAACTGCATGTATCCGGGGATTTCCAGAAATTCAAAAATGCGCTGAACAACATTGGCATTGAAGTCTCAAAGGCGGTTGTACTCATCAACCGTCAGGTAGCTGAGCTTTCCGATGCCGCCCACGCTGCAGATGGTGGAGTGAATGATATCTCTATAGGTGCTGCCCAGATTGCAAAGAATACCGGTCAGGTCAGCCAAAATGCTGAGAAGAGCGATCTCGGGGTAGAACAGGTCTTAAAAGCAATGTCTGACCTATCGTCCACCGTTGAAGAAGTGGCCTCTTCCATGGAATCGGTTGCTGGAATGGCAAAGAACACTGATACACTCAGCGCTGACGGAGTCAAACTCGCCAACAAAGCAAACCAGAGCATGGGAAGGATCAATGACTCGACAAAGATCGTTGATACGAACATCTTAGAGATTAACAACCAGATGAAAGAGATAGGAAAAATTGTCAAGCTCATCCGTGATATCGCTAATCAGACCAACCTTCTGGCACACAACGCAGCCATCGAAGCTGCACGGGCCGGGGATGCAGGAAGAGGGTTTGCAGTTGTTGCAGCCGAAGT
>JAURZP010000098.1 GCA_030653335.1 Methanoregula sp.
ATATCCGATGAAATAATTGAGTGGTTCATCCCTGTTGCAAAAGAAGAAAGAGGTTTCCCCCTCAGTCCAGGTACTTCAACCGAACAGGTATTAAAACATCTCGATTTACTGGAGGGGATCCAACCTACCAATGCTGCAATACTCTTATTCGGCGTTAAACCTCAGAAGTTCATGCCGACCGCAGAAATAAAATGCATGCACTATCATGGAACTGGTGTTACAAAGCCAATACCATCTCATCAGGTATTTACCGGTACACTTTTTGAGCAGGTAGACAATGCAACGGATTTTATTCTCTCTAAAATCAATCGCAATGTACCTCCTCGTGAATCAGCCCCAATCAGCGAGACCAAGTACGAGATTCCCAAAGAAGTGATTCAGGAAGCGGTTGTAAATGCGGTCGCTCACCGGGATTATACCTCGGAAGCAAGTGTTCAGGTAAGTGTTTTTTCGGATCGGATCGAAGTGCGAAATCCCGGTAGTCTTCCCCCGGACCTTACCTTCGAAGACCTGAAAATAAAACATAGCTCCCGGCCTCGCAACCACCGTATCGCTTTTCCCCTTTACCTTACGCACTATATTGAAAAGATCGGATACGGGACAATCCAGATGATTACCGGATGCAAAGACGCGGGGCTCCCGGAACCGGAGTTTGCCCAAAGCGGTAGGGAATTTGTTGTCACTCTTTGGAGAGACTGGCTGACAGATCCAGTAATGGATTCTCTGGGGATCAATGAACGGCAAAAACAGGCAATAAAATTTGTGAAAGAAAAGAGCCGTATTAATAATTCCGAATACCAGGAACTGGTTAAAATTTCAAAGCGTAATGCCAGCCGTGACCTTACAGAACTAGTTGAAAAAGAAATATTTGAAAAGAAAGGCATTCACGGGACGGGTGTTCATTACGTTCTGGGTAAAAGGGCCACAAAAGGGCCAAAAGGGCCATGAGTCCAGACAACGAGGAAAAAGAAGTGACCGAAATCTCAATATTAAAAGGGCCAGATAAGGGCCAAAAGGGCCAACAAGATTATCATTCAGACGTAAATCATCACGACCAATTAACTTATGATTCAGCACTTCACTAAAGATCGCCGAAACGCAATAGAGAACGGGTAAAAGGTAGCAATATTTTCATATTCACACCACAAGAAAATGATTAATAAGCATGTAATCCTGACGATCTTATGATCGTCAGGGATTACAGGCCCTTCTTCTTTTATTTTTAGTCTGGGAGACATTTCGTTACTATTCTCTC
>JAURZP010000101.1 GCA_030653335.1 Methanoregula sp.
AGGGAGAGTTTGTTGCCCTGGTTGGCAGGAGCGGGAGCGGAAAGAGCACACTGATGAATATTTTGGGGGGACTCGACCACCCCACGACAGGAACGGTGAATATCAACGAGAAAGTGGTTGATTACAATAACCGGACACACCTCATTGATATCAGGAGAACGCAGGTGGGTTTCATATTCCAGCAGTTCAACCTGATTCCCTCGCTTTCCGCAGTGGAAAACGTTGCCTACCCTCTCCTCTTTAACTATTGTCCCAAAGAGGAGCGCAACGAGCGTGCAATCCGGCTCTTAACAATGGTCGGTCTCAGTGAACGGGCTGACCACCTTCCCCACCAGTTGAGCGGCGGTGAACAGCAGCGGGTAGCGATCGCTCGTGCGATGGTAGGGAACCCCGGCATTATCCTTGCCGACGAACCCACCGGCAACCTTGACTCAAAGACAAGCGCCGAGATCTACCAGCAGATGCGTGAGGTCAACCGGCTCAGGAACGTCACCTTCCTGATCGTTACCCACGAACGTGAGTTTGCATCATACTGTGACCGTACAATTGAACTACGGGACGGGAAGGTCGTTATATGATTGCAAAGGAATGGGATTTTTTAAAGATGTCTGCCCGGCAGCTTTTTACAAAGCGTCTTCGTGTTGCTTTAACTGTTCTCGGGATTGCAATCGGCGTTGCCGCAGTGATTGGTATCGTTGCACTGAGTGACGGGATACGGGAACAGGCTATCGAGACTATTAAGGCACAGTCCGATCTCACGCTCATCGAGATCCATCCAAAGACCGAAGGGGGTGTAACCCAGCTTATCACGGATTCCCGGATCCGGGCGCTGCAAACAATCCCCCATGTGACTGCTACTGCTCCTGCATTTACCGATTCATATGCGACAAAGAAACAGACGTTCCTGCAAGTGCTTGCCGTCCGTGGCGATGAGATAGACAAAGTACTGAAATTGAGATATACAACAGGCAGGGTTTTTGTGCCTGCTGCACCTGAGGTCGTTTTTGGAGCAGATCTCAAGGATAAGCTCCTGCGGAATGAGGGAATCCGTGTGGGGGATATATTTACTGCCCTTGTCCGCGACTATGATGCAAATGGTATGCCGGTCGACCGTCAGGTTCCGTTAAATGTTGTCGGGGCACTGGGAGATCGTGACGACCAGTTTGACCGGTATGTCCTCATTGACATGACAGCCGCATCACGAATACGGGGCGAACAGAAGGGTTACGACACGGTTTTTATTCGTGTCGACACTCCTGAAGCGGTCTTTGGCGTTGTTGATCAGATTAACGCACAGGGATTTGAGGCACAGGGAGCGTTTGAGCAGATCAAGGCGGTTAACCAGTTTATGGACGCGCTCCTGATCGTATTCATGCTCTTTGCCCTGTTTGCGCTCGTTGTCGGTGGACTTATGATCACAACAACCATGATCACCTCAGTGTACGAGCGGACGCGGGAAATTGGGATCACGATGGCGGTTGGAGCCTCGCCCAACGATGTGATCCGGCTGGTGCTTTACGAGTGCCTGCTCATCGGGATTATTGGAGGGATCGTTGGCAATATTCTGGGTTTTATCTTTACTGTTGTCCTGAACACTGTCGGAAAACCGTTTATCATTGCCCGGCTTGGCCCGGAGTTTTCCAGCATCTTTGGAAACGAGATCGCACGACTCTCTCCGGAGATGGTTTTAGCCGGTATGGCGATTGCAGTCAGCTTCTCTCTCGTTGCCGGTATCTATCCTGCAATCAAGGCAACGAACCTGAACCCGGTGGAGGCTATCCGGGGATTGATGTAAATTTTATCTCTCCCATCACCCTCCAATACTTTCCTGCATTCATTTTTAACATCTGAAACCGGGTCAAACACCAGATACTACTGAGGCTGGATCTGATATTTGGTAGGATTCCTTTGAAAAATTTCTCAAAAATAATATAAATTCATACAAAAATGAAAATTTTTTATACTGGCACAGCAAACCTAGTGATGGTGATGAATGGGAAATCCATCGCCAATAAGCAGCCTCAATATGAGTTGTATACAGTTGCATGTCCACTAAAAAACTCACATCCGACTCATTTCTTTTTTAAGTGAAAATTAGTTTTACATTTTTTTAACTTCGTATTAATTCATACGAATTCAAAAAAGTTTATTACTACGCCACTCCCAACTCTTAACCGGGGTGATGATCCTTTACGTTTCATCCGCCCATGCACAAGGGTACCTTCCTAAAGTGATGCGTATTTCCCATTATCACCCCCGGTGAAAACCGCAGATATTTCTCTAGTATTGGAGTTGATCACCTGATGGTTGTAACGAAAAAAACACCCGACCCCAAGAAGACAGCACCTAAGAAAGCTGAACCGAAGAAGACTGAGCCAAAGAAAACAGACGCCAAGAAAGCTGAACCCAAAAAGGTAAATGCTGTAAAACCAGCAACAAAACCTGTTTTAAAACCCAAAAAATAATTTTTTGTGACTGTTTGCGATGTTATACTAAACCTGGAATGGGCGCCGGACGGCTCGTGCTTTTTGTTGTGCTGGTGGTTCAGGTTCTACCAGAGTGAAGTTTCTCCAGATACTGCACATGCGCACGCCCCTTGGATCTTTTTTATATTATAATCTGCTCCAGTATGCCATACTAAAAAGGGGGAATTAATATGACGAAAATTATGGCAAAGGTATCTTCAGGATTGTATATCCCCGTAAATGTTCTTAAAAATGCAGGTCTTCATGATGATGTCGAAATGGATCTCAGGGAGCAGGAGATCCGGATTTTCCGGCAGGAAAAAAATATACGCCCAAAAAAATCTCCCGTATCTCGGTATTCTGGGATTGTGTAGGAATTGCAGATTTTCCCGGCATAAACGGACGGGATCATGAACACCGGTATCTCTATGAAAAATTACCCCCCCTGTTTCTTGTCATCCGCATAGGCTAAAAGCGGCTGGAAAGCAGATAACAAAAAAAACGGATTCCGGTCAGGAAAAAATTAACACCGGATCGTAATCCCGTATCAACCAGGAACGAATTTTTCTCTTCCCGCAGATACGGTGCATCCCCCGGTCGTCAGTAAACAGGGGAACTGATTCCAGTTCAGCAAGCGCAAGAAAATACGTATCAAAACCGGGACATCCTTCATTGAGAGCGATAGTCTTTGCAGTACCAATAATGCGATCTTCCGGAACAAGCGTGTAGCTGGTTTCAACTTCATTACAGATCTCCTCGGCTGTACTGATATTCGAAAGCCTCATTGATACTGCGGCAATCTCAATGAGGCCACAGCTGGGAAGAAGAACCCCGATCCCATGTTCATCAAGAGCTGCAAGCAGCTCGACACAATACTGATGAGTCTGCAATTCACGGGAATATACAGCGCCGGCCTGAATCCGGGAGGGAGAGAAGAGCGCTTTGATAATTACGGAGGTGTCAATAACACAGGACGAAAAATCAGGCATCCCGAATTCTTCTCCGGTTTTTCACAAGGATCTGATCAATATCCTCTTTCGCTTCCGGTTCTCCGAATTTTTTTACAAACTCTGAAAATTTTTTCCGGATTACAACTTCTACCCGGGCATGTTGCGGCAGGTTTACCGGATCATCAAGTACCAGCGTACCATCTATATACACGGCATTTGTTTTGATCGTGGACATAATCTATCAGAACCTGATAATTCATACCATAATTGCAGCGAATAAATGATAACTGTTGCGCCTAAGAAGGAGGTCACCGGGATAGATACTGTCAGATCATCTGTAAAACTCTGGTACGTTTTTAGAGAAACCCCCCAGTAAGTTTAGCCCAGTAACTGCATCTCCAATCTCCCCATATGGCTCCCGTTTCCCTTGTGTCGTGATCCGGAAACCCTTAAAAATCGCCCGGATTGGATCACACAACAAGATTCCCCGTAATCACACCCGGTTAGACAGAATCCTGGAGGAAACGACCCCCCGTATCCCCATAAGCGCTAACTTTAGCAGTGAATATTTATATAAGGAGAGGAAATAGGAGAGTGGGAAGAGGGTATAGCGAATGAAAATTGATGAAAACTGGAAATTCCTTTTACAATTTCTACCGCAAGGTTGGGAACAAAAAGCGAAGGAACTTGGAGCCGTAACGCGGCAACGAAAAATCATGTCGGCGGAAATATTACTACGGATCCTCCTCATCCACTTGGCAGATAGTTGTTCAATGCGTGAAACGGTAGTAAGGGCAAAAGAAGCAAAATTGGCGGATATTTCAGATGTAGCTCTATTTAAACGTCTTAAGGCAAGTGCAGAATGGTTACGATGGATATCGGTAAATCTTGTAGAAAATTTACATGGGATTGATAAAAAACCTGATTGGTTAAAAGAATTCAATGTTCGCATTGTTGATGCCAGTATCATAACAGAACCCGGAAGTACGGGGTCTGATTGGAGATTACATTACAGTATAGAGTTATTTGGTCTCTCATGCGATCATTTTCAAATTACTGACCAAAAAGTGGGAGAAACCTTCCGAAATTTTCCAATAAAAAAAGGAGATTTACTGATTGGCGACCGCGGATACGGAAGCATCGCCGGAATTAATTATGTTACTGAAAACAACGGAGATTTTCTTGTTAGAATCAAAAATAAAGCATTAAAAATAATGACAAATGAAAATGAAGAGTTCTGTTTGCTAGAGAATTTCCGTAAACTGGATTACGGAGAGATTGGTGATTTTGATGTACTCTATAACTCTTCGAAGAACCAATTGAAAACTCTTCGTTTATGTGCGATAAAAAAATCTCCCGAAGCTGCAGAACGTTCAAAAAAAACTGCTATTCAAGAAATGAAGAAAAAAAAAAGAACACTCAATGAAGAAACAATCGAGTTACATGGCTATATGTTTGTCATAACCTCTGTTAAGCGAAACGTGTTATCCGCAATAGAAATATTGTCATTGTATCGAATGAGATGGCAAGTTGAATTAGCTTTCAAGCGATTAAAATCGATATTGGGCTTAGGTCATCTGCCGAAAACAGATCCGGAAAGCTCGAAAGCATGGTTACATGGAAAGATGGTTGTGGCACTGCTGACGAACGCAATTGTTGAAAGGGGACGTTCTTTTTCCCCCTGGGGATACCCTCTGCAACCAATTTTTTGAGGAAGACCCCGAGCAATCAAATCTTTGGAGGGAGACTTCACTTGCATTTCTTTTACTGCTGAGTGCAATACATCCTATTTTGTCTTTGATAGACTGCATTTCTCGCTGGAATATCATTGCAAAAGGACTTGCAGAGGGCAATCGAAAACGGCCCCGTCAATTGTTCAGAGCCTACTCATATCCATACGAGGGGTTACTTGCCTGTTAAGTTAGCGCATATGCCCCTCATACCCCCAAAAATGGCAATCCGGGTCTATTCCAGGCACCGATTGCCCGGAACCGGCACTTCTCGACCGGCCAGTCAGGCAGGTTTTTTAGAGTGTTTTTCCGGATTTTCCTGTTCTCTGGCATTCGGACAGATTTCCGGAACAACAAAGAACCCTGCGGCATTCGCACCTGAACTCCACCGGCCCTCTCTTAAAAAGAGTCAGATGACGCTGGTCATCGGGATGGGGGTACTCTACAATGGGGAGATAACACCGGTTGTCAACAGGAACTATACAACCGCACCGGCAGATCCGGACGCGGAGGAGAAGGCAGAAGACCTCATCATCTCTCTTTATGGACCGCAGGTGCAGATTGCAGAGCGGGTCACAAAAAAGATCGAACGGCTCGACCGCCGGCTCACCGTGTTTGAAGAGCAGAGGAGGTCGGTATGACGCAGAACAGGTCTGTAAAAGAGAACTCCGTTCCGCTCTACCTCCTGCCAATGGAGATTGCAAACCGGATCAACCAGATGGGTGACAGCGTGTACCGCATCAGCGTGAAACGGACGAAACAGCACCATTATAACATCTCAGTCCGGGTCAGAGCTCTGCCAAAGGAGCTCACACCCGCGTGCAGCTGCATCGTGTATGTCCCTGACGGTAGGCCTGCCGGAGATGACACCGGGCATAATCCACCCTGTGGGAAGTGTGAGGCATGACCCGCGGACCAAAACCGAAAAAGGCAATCGTGAAAGCCGGGAGAATTGCCACTGGACGGGGTTTCGTCCTGAATATTTCCCTCACACCGGGGTTCTTTACCGATCTCCTCCTTTTTACCGGTATGCAGATCGTGTTCATCCGGGTAATGAGGATCCGGATCCATGCGTGCGACCCAAAGGATATAGAACGAATGTTCAAAGAGGCGATCCATGGACTCCGGAACGTGCCAATGAGCCCTGTGGTCTGCCGGGAGATCCATGTCCTCGCCCCATGGGGAGCCTGGCAGTATTTCCGCATTGATGATGACCGGGTCATCGAGGTCCGCAGGGATGGGTCTCCTTTAACAAGGTCGGGGTGAGGATTCCTGCAGGTAAAAAATGCGGGATTGTTCCGATGTGGCCGGGACTAAAAAAAACTAAAAATAAAAACCGGACCGTTCCCGTTTTTGCGAAACGCTCCCGACCCTTAACAGTCCTTAAATCCACTATACTGAAAGGAAAATCGTCCAAATCCTCATATCCTGATGATATTCAGCCAGACTCATGCCCTCATATGTCGTATACTGGTATGTCAAAGGGGCCCCCAGAGACACCAGAAAAGAAGTCCGGATAAAAATCGGGAAACGATGAATAACCACACGTCTCCCTCCGAAATTTAAGGATGAACGAAAACGGTAAGGTCCGGGAAAAAATGCCCTCATATGCCTCGCCTCAAAGGATCCGGAGGATCTTTTGCGAGGGTAAATGTCGGCTCATCAACCCAGGCCCTTAAGCCTCGTAATTCCTGAATCCAGGGAAAAAAGAACAAGGAGTGATAGATTATGGCAGATTTCATACAGAGCAATGTAACCAAGAGCGCAGTTCGCACACTTGCGAGCCAGATTGAAGATGTAGCAACGTTCAACTCGATCGTCCAGTCGGTCATCACCGACAACCCGTTTGCATGTGTATCGTATATGACCGCCGGTGTAACCCATGACCCGGTCGAAAAGACCCGGGAAGACTACACAGTGAAGGTCATCTACCAGAACACCGAAGCAAAGACCGTCGGCAGCCTGTCGGACAGGTTCAGCTCCATTGCGGGGTTCAATGCAGGAGCCACAGCAATTCTCGCAAACACGGCCCTTTCAACTGCCAATGGCGGCACAGCGGTCCGGGACTCCGACAACGAGACGTACAGTGCGACCATCAGGTGTCATGACCCGAATGGCGAACTGTTCAATGTGACCTTCAGCCGGAACCGGGTGTCCCTCACATCCTATTCGGATGAAGCCATCCGGACAAAGGTTGAGACCTGGGCAGACACTG
Source organism: Methanoregula sp. (assembly GCA_030653335.1). Lineage (GTDB taxonomy): Archaea > Halobacteriota > Methanomicrobia > Methanomicrobiales > Methanospirillaceae > Methanoregula. Next base: position 7,361 of record JAURZP010000101.1, read on the forward strand.
TGGCGGCCCTCGCCTAGATTCACGAGGACGAAAAGACTCGGGAGGGAGGGGACTTATCCTTAAAGTCTCCTCTCTTTTTGGTCCTCTCGTCTTTGTGAGGAGGACCGTTATGGACATTGAAATGTTAGGGATTTTGTTAGGAGCTGTGCTTCCGATTTATCCCGTGTTGTTTACGATCCACCAGAAGATCGGCAAATATGATGAGATCGTTGAGGAGTTCAAGAAACTCCGGGCGGAACACGACAATCACAAGGAGAATTATCATGCTATCTGAAATGAGCACTCAACCGGTCGCTACGGTGACCGGTCTCTACCGGGGAAAATTCGGGGGGCTTGACCCTCTCACAATAAACACCCCCCTCACCCGGGACGAAGTGCGGCGTAATCCGATATTTTATGAACTGGATTTGCACCCGGAGCTGAGCGATGAGAATTTGATCATCGATATAATCTATGACAACCTTTCCCCGATGCGGATGCTGGACCTGCGCCGGGGAACGGATATTCCGCGAGGTGTCCGGTTCTGGCCGGACTGGTTCGATATTCCTCCATACGAGGAGATGCACGACATTGACGGACGCCGGGTATACCCGCGAGCGCCCGGTATTCACTCGG
>JAURZP010000075.1 GCA_030653335.1 Methanoregula sp.
AAGCAGGCAGGCAAAGGTACCAAAAAAGAGGCCGGGGGGAGAGATGACTGCAATGTGGATCCTTGACTCGGCGTTTCGTAGCGGGGGCGTGGACCTGTGGCACAAGGATGGGACTGTGCAGAAGTGCCATTACGAGTACGATCCACCGTTTTATCTCCATCTCCCTGACCCGGACTTGTATCATGAAATGATCGAAGCGCTGGAGGAGCAGTACCATGCGGAGCCCTGCACTTTTGCCACGATCTTTGGAAAACGTAAAGGGTACAAGGTCTTTGCCGGGCGAAAGGTGGCAGAAGCTATTGAACAGCAGACACAGTTTGCTGCGCAGCTCTTCAACGTGGATGTGCGACGCGACCAGCGTTTCATGGCAGAGGAAGGAATTGTTCCCTGCTGTGCAGACCCGGCGGACCGGTTCTCTCCGGTATTTGAGCATGGCCTGAGCAGCATGGAGATCCGGATCCGGGATGACCCGGCCCGGGCTGCGACATGTACAGAGATTGAGATTGTCTGTAAAGGTACCGAGCGGCTGCACGGGCGGGAACAGGATGTACTAGCCGATCTCTTTGGGCTCGTTGCTGCGTATGACCCGGACCTGATCCTGATGACCGATGCAGATCGCTGGATGTCAAAATTACAGCGGCGGGCCAGTGCACTGGGCCTCACGATGCCGTTTTCCCGGAGCGGGCAGTACCGCACCATGGATTCGCGTTCCTACTGGAGTTACGGCAGGGTGGAGCACAAAGAGGCGGCGCTCATTCCTGACGGCAGGATACTGATCGATACCGAACAGTCGTTTGTGTACCGCGAAGGAGGACTCGCCGGTGTGCTCATGGCTTCACGGCTGTCGGGGCTCTCTCCCAGCCTTGCGTCCAGGTTCACACCGGGCACGCTCATCTCCAGCTATGAAACCTATGAAGCGGTGCGAAGGGGAATTGTCGTGCCGTTCCGGAAGAGCGATGCAGAAGTGCTGCGGAAATTTGCCGCACTAAAGACTGCGGATAGGGGCGGGATGATGTTCCAGCCGGAGCCCGGCATCTTTGAAGATGTGGATGAGATCGATTTCACCTCCATGTACCCCTCCATCATTGTGCAGGCAAACCTGTCTCCGGAAACCATCGGCCACCCTGAACGGAGGGGTTTTCTTCCCATGGCCCTTGAACCCCTGCTGGCCCTGCGGATACGGACTAAACAGCTGAAAAAAACCGACCCGGCTATTGCCGGCATTGATGCAATCCTCAAGTGGATGCTTGTCACCGGTTTTGGCTACACCGGCTACAAGAACGCAAAGTTTGGAAGGATCGAAGTGCACGAGGGGATCACCGGGCGATCGCGCGATATCCTGCTGCTGACCAAAGACATTGCCGAGGCGATGGGCTTTTCTGTCCTCCACGGGATCGTGGACTGCCTCTGGGTGCAGGGTTCGCCGGTTGCAGCATTGCAGGAGCGGGTCAACCGCGAGACCGGGTTGTTAACCGAACTCGAACACTTCAACTGGATCGTTTTCCTGCCGCTCAATGACGGGCTGGGGGCCTACAACCGCTACTATGGCCGGCTCTCTGATGGCAGCGTGAAGGTGCGGGGCATTGCCGCACGAAAACATGATACCCCGGAATATATCCGGAGGATGCAGGGCGATATGCTTGCAGTTATGGGGACTGCGGCAACGATTGCAGAACTTGGCGGGCTGTGGGATCAGGTGATGGCGATATACCACAACGCGGTGCAGCGGTTGCCGTCCGCACCAGTACAGGAGATGGCAATCAGCCGTCGGATCAGCCGGCTCACGTATGCCCATCGCTGCATTGAAGGCGCTGCGGTGAACGCGTACCGTAAGTGCGGGGTGCCGATAGCGCCGGGCATGAAGATCCGGTATGTGGTGCTGGATGCCCGCACGTACCGGGTTGAGCCTGAATGGTATGCAGACCGCTTCGATATCCAGTACTACCGGGAACTGCTGGAGCGGGCATGGAAAGAGATCGCGTATGCGTTCAGAGCGGGGGGAGTGGAGATGAAAGAACAAATGGAAATTTCCACATACCGGACAATCCGCGCTGAACCGTAGAGATGACGTGAGCACACAAAAGATGTAATAGGGTCTATCACCAAGTTACCGGCAACAATGACCGATAAGCAGCTCATCTCCACTATAAAATACGTGGCCGGTTCAAAACCGGTCTTTACACTCTCGGAGATCGTGCCGTACCTTGAAAAAAAATACCCGGTTGAAAAACTGCTCACCCTCATCACCCCCCTCCTGGATGAACTGGACCTTGTGGCAAAGAAGGTGGGTGCAGACTATGAGATATCACGAAGGGTTCCGGCAGAGCAGTATGCTTTAAACCCGCCGGAGCTGGAGAGGCAGGATGCCTTTTTTGCAATGCGTTGTCTTCCCCCTTCACTGGAAGCGGCAATCGAGCAGTACATCCCAAAAAAAGTGGGAAAGGAACTGTCCGATCCTGTCATCCTTGAACGGCTCCGCAGGGCGATTGTGGCGCAGAAATCGGATTACTGGAAACCGACACATAAGCGTTCGCTGCAGTACACGAAGGCATACCATGTGCTCGGGTATCTCGCGTACCATTTCCCGGTCTACTATGTGCAGACCCAGCACCTGCTCGCCATGCTCGCCAGAGACGGACTTTTGAAAAATTCCATGACGGTGCTGGATGCCGGAACCGGCCCGGGAGTCGTGCCGCTTGCGATTGCGGATTTTTATTCCCGGCTGGATGGCGCAACGGCAACGGTGTACTCGGTGGAACGCTCGGAGGAACATATCGAGGCGTTCATGTATCTCCGGGAGCAGTGCACGCAAAAAGGGGCACATGCCAGTATCAAGCCCCCGATAAAAGCGGATCTCACGACTCTAGATCCTGCAAAAATTCCGCAGCAGATCGACCTGATGATCTTTTCAAATGTGCTCAATGAGATCAGCGATGTATCGCTTGACCAGCGGGCGGATCTCGTGATAAAACTGGCCGGGCGGCTTGCACCGGATGGGACAATTCTCATTGTCGAGCCCGCTGAGGAGACAAACTCTGCGCAGCTGCGGCTGCTCTCGCTTGCGTTAAAGAAGCGGGGGCTGACGATTCACAGCCCGTGTTCATTTATCTGGGGCACGAACTGCACACCGGACCGGTGCTGGAGTTTTGCAACAAACAGAAACATCCACCCCACCCGGCTGATGGGGATACTGGCATCCGGAGAAGAGCCGTTCAGGTATCTCAACATCGATATCAAGTACACGTACGTGGTGCTCAGGAAAGACGGAAAAGTCCGGGACTCGTACCGGGTGCCCACCGGTTCCCGTGTTCTTCGGTTGTCCCAGATCCGCCGTCACGTAGAAAAACGGATCAATCTTATTGCCGCAAAGATGTCAGGGAACCTGGGCGATGCCAAGACAATGGTGTTCAAGCTCTGCGATGGCACGGCAGACACACCGGTGTATGCGGTGGTGCCGGCCTATCACGTTACTCCGGAGAATGAGGCGATCGTTTCGGCACCGTACGGGGCAATTCTTGAGATTGAGAGC
>JAURZP010000078.1 GCA_030653335.1 Methanoregula sp.
TTCAACAGCACAAATCCCTGGAAAAACGCTCATATTTCCCGGACAAATTCGTGAAAAATTTTTTTGTTTTACGGCATGGACACACCGCCCGGATTTTAGACACCAATAGACGCAAATGGAAGGCCAATCCCCCTCATTATCATGAGAGTATACGGCAAAACGAACCGGGGCTTGTTTGTTGGATACGCCTCCAACGTCACGAGGTTTCTCTTTGACGTGAAAACCAGATCTTAACAGGATTATGCGGGAGACCCTGACAGCACATATGATAAGCCAGACCAAAAAAAAGGTGATTACTCAGTATAAGCCACGATAGTATAACCAACTAATAATTGGAGTAAATCAGTAAAAAGATCGCAGTCTCTGTGATTGTATCTGAATTCTAATTCTTTCAAATAGAGGGGAAATTTTGTCGGTTTCACTCAATGATATTTCATCAATCGTTCTTTGGCAAAAGACCAGAATCCATCGATACCATTGATGTAAACGTTTCCATTCGCGAACCTTTTGCCATGATCGATCCGTTTGTGTTTAATACCGTATGAGACAAGACCGTTATAACTTCTAAAACGGTCCGTATAGATCAGACTTCCACGTTTTACTTTCTTGATGGCTAATTCGAGTAACGTATCCCCCTTCACATCGGGAACAACTTCGACCGTTACCATCCCGCCGCGTTCCAGGATCCCGAATACCGGAACCTTCCCCGCAGCCCCGCAACCTCAATTTCCTTTTCTTCGTACACCGAAATAGGATTCGTCCATTTCGATTTCACCGGAAAAGGATTGATAATTTGTATCTGAGATAACGATTACATGACGGAGAATATGATACAAACGATAAACGGTGTTGTTTGAGAGACCCAGTTGTTTAGCTGATTCTCTGACGGAAGTATCAAGCTCAAACAACCTGATTGCCATCAGAAATTTCGTGAAGGGTATCTTCAATCCTGCGATGACACTACCTCGACGAACGCCCCATTCTTTGTTACAACGATAGCATTTGTATTACGTTCTCCGTACTCGCCCAATCCGATTCTCTCCACAAATAGGACATACGGATTATCGTTTAAGTACTCCTAATTCGAGTGAAGTTTCTTCTGCTTTCTCTTCATCTCCAATGTATTGTGCCAACTCACTTAGGTTCATCCTCTGCTCGCCACTTCTAATTAGTTTATAGTAGAGGCTGTTGCATGACTTTTTTCGTTTGTACTTTTGTGCCAGTTGATGTCAGAAAGATCCCTGCATTTCTGTCAGATTGCATTCTCTCCATCACTAATTATACAAATGGGTTACTTTTTTCGAGTTATGCAACAGCCTCAGTGGTGGCTCAAATTAAGGAATCACCAAAAAAAATTACCAGTCTGTGAAGTACTGGCGTGCTTCCAAACGAAGTTTCTCCCACATCATATCCCCTTCATGCGTGAGTTTCTCGGCCTTCTCGATATCCGGCCAACGCTCTTTCGGGAGCTTGATGTAGAGTACAAAGCACCTCCTCATACCTTCAATCTGATCCGGCGGGTACTTGGGCATGGTCAGCATGGTCGGGCGGGTGACCGAGCGGGCAATTAGGCCCGGTGAAATATATCCCTCCTTTTCCGCGATCTCCCGGAGTGGAGTCCCATGGAACGGGCTGAAGGAGTACCCGTTGATACTGTCCGCGTTGATATGGCGGTTCAGTTCGATGGTATCAAACGTCAACTCCCTTGTCTCGTACGGGAACCCCATAATGTTATTAACGCTGAACGGGATTCCTTCATCGTTCAGGATTTTCAGGTTCTCGATGATCAGGCTGTTTGGCATGTTCCGCTTGAGAACTTTACGCCGGAACTCATCGTTGCCATGCTCGATACCGATGGCCATGCGGAAAAGCCCCACTTCCTTGAGGCGCCGGATCCGGTCCCGGGTAATCTGTTCCGGGCGGGCCTGGCACCAGAAGGGTATCTTGAACTCTGAGTACATTTTTATAAATTCATCAAACTCCCGGTCGTTATAGGCAAGGAGTGTATCTGCCCAGAGGTAAAAGGCCTCGACCTGGTAATTGTCTCTGAAATGGATGATCTCCTCGCGTATTTTTTCAAAGGATTTCTTTCTGAAAAAGTTTTTACTTGTATCGTGTTTGTATTGTTTCTGCTGGGAGGGAGAGTTACAGTACGTGCAGGTGTAGGGGCAGCCCCGGTGGGTTTCAAGGGGGAACATTCTCCAGACATTCCCCTGCATCGGGCGATATAACCGTCCCTGGTTGAATATCGAAAGATCCAGCGGGGGGTTTTTATTGATATCAACCGGGGGTCCCATTGGATTTTTCAGGATTGTGTTTCCTTTCTTTACCCATAGGCCGGGAATAGTATCATAGGACTCGTGTTTTTCAATACAGTTGCAGAGATCCCGGATAACATGCTCCCCCTCCCCGATACAGACCATATCCACTTCCGGGTTTGCAAGCACAATCTCCGGTGCAAATGTTGGAAAAACGCCCCCGGCGAGGGTCGGGATTTTCAGATGCCCGATCTTCTGCAGCAGGCTCAGGCCGATGGGGTACATGTCTTCTGTCAGGGATATCGCAAGGAGATCAGGCTTGGATTCATTAACCATTTTCTCAAGCGCTTCGTAGACATCCTCCTCTTTGAACGAAATCTTAAGGAGCGTGTCGTCAAATGGTCTGACATTTAGGTTAATCTCCTTTAACTTGTCGCTGTCAAAATGACTATCTTCCGGATTCGGATAATCTGTTGAATCAAACAACTCAACCGTATGTCCGTCCTTGCGCAAAATCGCCGTAAAAAGGGCAATAGCCGGGGGAAGCATGTTCATCCCGCGTATATTCGGGTAAATTAGCAGTACTTTCATCTAAAGGCCTTCTGGTGTGATGCTATGCAGCACAGGGTATCTCCACTGAATGTCTCTTCCAGGATCTTATGAAAACTATTGTCGGCATCCGAAAAAAGAATATTCATTTTTTTCTCGAAATCCGAATTTCCTTTGAACAGATGGGACCGGCAGGTTGCTTCGACAAATGTCTTCTGGGGCGAACCGCAGAAATACCAGTTTAAGAAGTTGACCAGGGTGTACTGGTGACGGCAGAAAATCTTCGGGGTAAGTCCCTCATTCTCCAGCAGCCTCGTCAGGGTTTCTCTTGTGAAATAAAAGTAATGGGCCTTGTGCCAGAAGAACATGTTGAATTTTGCCTGGTTGGGTGATGGCAGATAATGGTTAAGCGCATCGTCACGATTGGGAACCTCAAGGTAGATCGTGCCATCCGGTTTTAATAACCGCTTCATCGTGGCAATGGTCCGGGCAGGATTGGGAAGGTGATCCAGCGTCATGATGCACAGGATGATATCAAAACTACCGTCAGGAATATCCATCGTGTTGACATCCTGGGCATATGCGGTGATCCCGAGATCGTTCCTGATGAAACTGACGAAATCCTTGTTGAGTTCAGCACCGACAGCTTCCCTGACATGCGGTTTGATCTTCGAGAGCAGGGCCCCGCTGCCGCAGCCGATCTCCAGGATCCGCTTTTCCGGGCCCAGGAGCGGGCGGACCCTTTCAAATACCGGTCCTGCGGAAGAAAGACTGTCCTGGAAATGTTCTCGGGGCATCTGGGTTTCGCCGAAACGGAGCGAGTTTGTCTGCTGGTACACTTCATTGTAGTATTTTTCGAGTTCCTGTTCCGTTTGCCGGATGTCCTGGAGAGTCAGACCACACTGCCGGCATAGGAGAATTATTCCCGGCCCTTCCCGTATTTCCGATGCTATAACATCAAATTCTGTACTTTTACATATTTCGCAGACAACCATGGAGACCTCATTATTTCTTCTTGTTCAGGGCATCCTGAATAACACCCAGAACTTTTCTCTCGTAAGGGATGGGGGCCGTCCCCAGCCGCACCCACTCGTGCAGGTGAGGTTCCTCGAACGGCCTGCGGATGAGAATATTCTCATCATCAAGGATATTTTTTACCTCGATGACCGGTATGTATTTCCCGAGACGGGCCGCAACAAAGTTGCAGACACTGGGGCTTGTTTCAATGCACAGATCTGCGAACCCTTTTTTCAGGAATGCGAGATCTTCTTTTGTGCCTTTGACGAAAGAATAGATCTCTTCGGGGTTGTTGAGGACCTCGGTTATGGCCATGATGGTAAAACCGGTCAGTTCATGCATCGGCTTGACCTTGTTGAGATTGGCAATATTTTCGTTCTGGGACAGGAGATATCCGCCCCGCATTCCTGCAAGGCCGAAGGCTTTTGAGAAGGATCGAACAACGATCAGGTTCTGGTACTGGTCGAGCAGATCGGCTGCGGTGACCTCATGGAAGAAGAAATAAGCCTCGTCGATGATAGCAAGAACATTTTCATCCTCGCATTTCCGGATGAATCCCTTCAGGTATTTTTTTGGCGGGGCCTCGCCAACAAACCCGTTGGGGTTTTCGAGGACTGCCATTTTGTAGGACTTATCGATTTTGGCAATATATCCTTCATAGTCAAAATGCAGCTGCTCGTCAAAGAACTGGTAGGTTACCTGTGCCCCGAATATCTTTGCATAGACCGAGAACATGGCATACCCAGGCCGGTGAAGGAGGACTTTGTCGCCGGGACTGACGTAGGTTTCGAATATTGATTTTATGCTGAGGTCAGAGCCGGTATGAAAGATGAACCGGTCCCTTGGCTGGTGTAAAAAGGCCGCCATTTTTTCATACAATGGCTCCGGCTCAGGATAGGTTGTCAGCAAATCGCTGTCAATCCTCTGCCGGATCCTTTCAACAAGGTTTGACGAGAACGGGTGGGTCCTTTCGTTACGATCCATTCTCACCTTCTGGAACCGTGAAGGCCCGTCCTCTTTTGTTCTCTTCACGTCACGCAATACTGGTTTTGGCTCGATCATTATTTTCCTCCGAAATATGCAGTCTTCACGTAATGGATGGAATTTTCAAGGCTTTTTTCCACATCATCCTCAACTCTCCGCATCTCTATCGATACAAACCGGGAATACCCGCTGTTCCTGATAATCCTGCTG
>JAURZP010000128.1 GCA_030653335.1 Methanoregula sp.
ATTTGAGCGGTGGGAGGTGTGGCGATTTCGTTCACTGAGTGAGATTTACATCCTGACTCACAAGGGGCATTGTTATTGAAGTGGTCCGGTGAACCTTTTGTTTAAGGGTGCGAAAACTGTGGTTTAATGTTTTTTAAGGGCACCACCGTTCGTGGGAGGGACTTTTTCTTGTGGATGCACTATTATCGAAATGAAGATTGACCAGAATGGTTCATCTCCGCTCCACAGATTCCCCCTTCCTGTTCGTAAATGCATTGGTACATTTCCCTACCTGCCAGATCCTTATTGGAGCCTGCCCGTGTGACGCAAATGATATATACCGAGATGGTGGATTACCAACTACCCAATAAAAATGGTGTGAGTGTAAAATGGCCGACGAACCAAAACCCCAGCTCATCCGGGAGAAGCTCGATGTCTGCGAGCTTGACAAAGCGAGAATGTCGCTCCTGAACTCGGCACTAGTCGAGCAGAAGAAGAATGAGCGGACGACCGATGAGAACGCCAAGCCGGTCCTTGAACTGATGATGAGAGAGGGCATCGAGACGGTCTGGGACCGGTTTGAGATGCAGCAGCCTCCCTGCAAACACTGTGAAAACGGCACTTCCTGTTCACGGTGCACCATGGGACCCTGCCGGATCATCCCGCCCCACCGCATTCGTGGAGTCTGTGGTGCCGATGCTGACCTGATCGTTTCGCGGAACATGTTAGACATGATCGCAACCGGTGCGGCAGCCCATTCGGATCATGGTCGCGATATTGTCGAGACCTTGTATCTCTTTGGCACCGGTAAGACCAAAGACTATGCAATCGCTGATCCGGAAAAACTCCAGAGGATCTGTAAGGAATACGGTATAAAAACGGACGGGAAGAAACCGGAGCAGCTTGCTGTGGAACTCGGCAGCGCCATGCTCGACGAGTACGGCATGAAGAAGAATACGCTCCAGTTCCTCAACCGTGCCCCAAAAGCCACACGGGAGATCTGGGACAAACTGGGCATAACCCCCCGGGGCATTGACCGGGAAGTGGTGGACTCGATGCACCGTATCCAGATGGGAGTCGGTGCTGATTATGTCAATATCCTGCTCCAGGGACTACGCACATCGCTTTCAGATGGCTGGGGTGGATCAATGATCGGCACTGATGTCTCGGATATCCTGTTTGGCACGCCGACAATCAGCATGTCGAAGATGAATCTCGCCGTCCTTAAAGCGGATCATGTCAATATCTCAGTGCACGGCCACAACCCGATGCTCTCCGAGGTAATTGTAAAAGCAGTCGCGGATCCTGAGTTAAAGGCGCTTGCCCTGAAGTACGGTGCGAAGGGTATCAACCTTGTCGGGATGTGTTGTACCGGCAATGAACTGCTCATGAGAAAGGGTATCCCGATGACGGGAAACCACCTCAACCAGGAACTGATCATCGCAACCGGCGCCCTTGAAGCAATGGTCGTCGACTACCAGTGCATCTTCCCCTCGCTCCCCCGGACGGCAAGCTGCTATCACACCCAGATCATCTCCACAAGTTCGAAAGCCACGATCCCGGGCTCGTACTTCTTTGATTTCCATGCGGAGGATGCATATCTCACGGCCAAAGCAATTGTGCGGATGGCTGTCGAGAACTACAAGAACCGGAACCCGAAGCGTGTGCTCATCCCGGGAGAGCCGATGCCGGTCATGGCGGGGTTCTCCAACGAGGCGATCAAGAACGCACTCGGGGGCTCGTTCAAACCGCTCATTGACCTGATCGCTGCCGGAAAGATCCGGGGGGCTGTCGGGATTGTCGGGTGTAACAACCCGCATGTGAAGCATGACTCAGGGCATGTAACACTTGCAAAGGAACTGATCAAGAGAAATATCCTCTGCGTTGAGACAGGTTGCGCCGCGATCGCATCAGGAAAAGCCGGTCTCCTCCGGCCCGAGGCGGCATCACTGGCCGGCGACAACCTCCGGGCGGTCTGCGAGTCGTTGAAGATCCCGCCGGTGCTCCACATGGGCTCCTGCGTGGACAACTCCCGTATCCTCGTGCTTGCCGCAGAGCTGGGCAATGCGCTGAATGTGCCGATCCATAAACTGCCGATTGCCGGTGCAGCGCCCGAATGGTACTCGCAGAAAGCAGTCTCCATCGGCGCATACTTTGTTGCATCCGGGGTTTACACGGTACTTGGCGTAATGCCGCACATCGCGGGAAGCCCGGCAACCGTCTCGCTCCTGACCGAGGGCTTAAAAGGCGCAGTGAACGCGAGTTTCGCAGTCGAACCCGACCCGGCAAAGGCAGCGGTGCTCATCTCGGACCACATCGAACGCAAGCGAACCGAGCTCGGGATATGAGCCGGTACGGAGAATCACAAAACTTACCATTCGCCGGGAACAGTCATATCCCTCATGTTGCCGGCAAGGAGGGGATCCGTATCCTCATTACCGGGAAAGGCGGAGTGGGCAAGACCACCATCACCGCCCTCCTCGCCCACCTGTTTGCACAGGAAGGATTCCGGGTGCTTGCCATTGACGGCGACCCCCAGCAGAATCTCGCGGTGACTTTAGGCGTACCGCCAGAGAAAGCAGAGCAGATCATCCCGGTTTCAAAAAGTGTTGAGTATCTCCGGGAAAAGACCGGTGCCGGCCCGGACATTTCTCCGGGGGGTCTGCTCACCCTCAATCCCGATGTGAGTGATGTGGTGGACCGGTTCTCCATTCCGGTTGCGGATAACCTGCGGCTCCTTGTCATGGGTGGGGTTAAGCAGGCGGGTTCCGGTTGCCTCTGTG
>JAURZP010000139.1 GCA_030653335.1 Methanoregula sp.
TTTAATGTATACACCATTCGAGAAATTTTTAAAACTTGTGCAACAATGTATATATTTGTACACTGCAATGATTATGTATGCAGACAAAAATCCTCCTCGATGAGGAGCAGATGCCAAAGAAGTGGTACAATGTAGCGGCTGACTTAGCGTCTCCGCTCGCTCCCCCGCTCCATCCCCAGACCCACAAACCCATTGGTCCTGCGGATCTTTCCGCCATCTTCCCTATGGAGATCATACGGCAGGAAGTCACTACCGATCGTCATATTGACATACCTAAAGAGGTGCAGGAGGTATTACATCTCTGGAGACCCAGTCCCCTGTACCGTGCTCACCGTCTTGAAAAATTCTTAAAGACCCCGGCAAAGATTTACTACAAATGGGAAGGCGTGAGTCCCGCTGGGAGTCACAAGACGAACACTTCGATCCCGCAGGCGTATTACAACATGAAAGCAGGTATTGAGAGGATCGCAACCGAGACGGGTGCCGGGCAGTGGGGATCTGCCATGTCCTTTGCAACCATGCTCTATGATCTGGAGTGCACGGTCTACATGGTCAGATCGAGCTATATGCAGAAACCCTACCGCAAATCGATGATGCACGTCTGGGGAGCAGAATGCATCCCCAGCCCGAGCACAAAGACAAATGCCGGTCTTGCGATGCTTAAAAAGGATCCTGATACCCCGGGAAGTCTGGGTATGGCCATATCTGAAGCAGTGGAGGATGCCGCAAGCCACAGCAACACCAATTACGCTTTGGGCTCGGTGCTGAACCATGTCTGCCTCCACCAGACAATTATCGGGCTCGAATGCCGTGAGCAGCTGGCAATGGTTGACGATTACCCGGACATAGTGATCGGGTGCGTTGGCGGCGGGTCAAACTTCGCTGGTATCGCATTCCCGTTTGCCGGAGACAAACTGACCGGGAAGCACAAGGATGTGGATATCATAGGAGCCGAACCGGCATCCTGCCCCACGCTGACAAAAGGACTGTTCACCTATGACCTTGCCGATGAAGCCGGCTACACACCGCTCCTTAAGATGTTCACGCTCGGGCATGACTTTGTCCCGCCATCCATGCATGCGGGGGGTCTCCGTTATCACGGCGATTCACCGATTGTTTCGCGCCTTGTTCATGACGGCATAATGCGGGGGGTTGCCTATCACCAGAGCGAAGTCTTTGATGCAGCCCAGACCTTTGCCAGAACGGAAGGAATCATTGTCGCCCCAGAGACCTCCCATGCGGTAAAAGCAGCGATTGACGAGGCGCTCAACTGCAAAAAGAGCGGTGAAGAAAAGACGATCCTCTTTAACTGTTCCGGCCATGGCAATTTCGATATGTCGGCATACGATGCATATTATGCAGGGGAACTGGTTGACTACGAGTACCCGGATGCGCTGATCAAGGAATCCCTTGCCCGGATACCAAAAATCTCTTAAAACTCCTTTTTTATGAAGCGCATCGGTTTTCTCATCAATCCCGTTGCCGGTATGGGCGGTGCAGTGGGGCTGAAAGGAACCGATGGAAATGTAAATGAAGCCCTTTTTCGTGGGGCAACCCCGCAGGCACAGAGCCGTGCAGAGGTTACGCTAAAACTGCTTGCACGGGAGAGCGGGTTGCATTTTATCTCCTGTTCGGGTGCGATGGGAGAAGACACACTCAAAGCGTCTGGCGTTCAGAATTACCAGGTACTATACCATTACAACGGCAAGAGTAGTGCGGATGATACCCGGCAGGCTGCACTGTCATTTCAGAAAGCCGGTGTGGATCTGATCCTTTTTTGTGGTGGTGACGGAACCGCACGGGACATCTTTGATGCAGTAGGTCAGGATATACCGATCCTGGGGATTCCTGCCGGTGTGAAGATGTACTCCGCTGTCTTTGCCATTGATCCGGCAACCGCAGCCGGACTCGTTCTCCGGTATGATGTGAAATCCCTGCGGGATTCCGAAGTGATGGATGTGGATGAGGATGCGTACCGCAACAATGAACTCAAGACCCGGCTTTATGGGATTGCCCGTACCCCCGCTCTGGCAGGAAAAGTCCAGTTCTCTAAGCACATATTTGAAGAAGGGGATGAGGAGCGGGCAAAGCAGGAGATTGCCCGTTTCGCCCGCGAGATCATGATACAGGATGTGCTCTACATCATTGGGGCGGGAACAACAACAGAATCCATTGCCCGTGAGATCGGGGTGAATAAGACACTGCTTGGCGTTGATGCGGTATTGAACGGAAAAGCCATTGCCATGGATCTGGATGAACAGACACTCTGGGCGTTGCTTGAGCAATATCAGGATGTAAAAATTCTGTTAAGCCCAATCGGGGCGCAGGGTTTCATTCTCGGGCGGGGCAACCAGCAGATCAGCGCCCGCGTGGTAAGAAAGGTGGGAATTAGGAATATTATCGTGGTTGCCACCCCCCACAAACTCCGGGAGACACCAGTCCTCTACGTAGACTCCGGGGATTCGTCGCTTGACGCAGAATTCAAAGAGACGGTGCTTGTGGTCTCCGGGTACCGCATGGCCCAGAGAAAACGCATCTACCAGCCGGAACGCGGATAAAAAAAAGGTTAGTTCTTCTGGGGTGCCTGCGGGGGTTTTAGCATTGCAAATGCGATGACAAGACCGATGACTGCAAGTGCGAGCACATAAGGGAACACGCCGAGATACGATCCCGTTGACGTCTTGATGAACCCGGCGAGTTGTGGTCCGACAATACCGCCTGCGCCATAAGCAAGGAACATTACACCATAGCACCGCGGGTAATCGCAGGTGCCGAAATAACTTGCCGTTGCCGTAGGGGCAATTGCCAACCATCCGCCCAGGCATCCCCAAAGGATGACAAAGACAAGAGTGTAGACCAGAACGCCGGGCACCTGCATGATGAGCAGGGATGCCAGTGCGATCAGGATAAAGGAGATAATCGCGGTATTCCGCGGGGTCAGCTTGTCTGTCAGGGCACCAAAGACCGGGCGGCCAAAGCCGTTGAAGATGGCAAAGACGCCGACAAGCGCGGTAGCAAGCCCGGCCTCAACACCGACATCAACCCCCACGGGTTTGGCTATCCCGATTGCCATGAGTCCGGCAAGGCAGCCGATAAAGTAGCATGCCCAGAGCGCGTAGAAGGTTTTTGACTTGAGCATCTGTTCCCGTGTGAATTCGCAGGTAACTGCCCGGCCCACAGCCGGAGCTGGGGGTTTCCATCCGGCAGGTGTCCATCCCGGTTTTGGAAATTTCAAGGGCATTGCAAGCACGATGATCAGGATGATGAAAACGATACCAAATACTCTGAATGTATTCATAACCCCGTAAGCCCCGATCAGGTATCCCGCAATATTTGCTGTAAGGACTGCCGAAAATCCAAATCCCAGCAGCGTCAGGCCGACTGCCAGCCCCCTTCTGTCCGGGAACCAGCGTGCTGCCACGGCAACAGGAACGCCATATGCAATCCCGACTCCGGTACCTGCAATGATACCATAGAAAATATACAGCCACAGGATAGAGCCGGCAAACGATGAAAGAAGCCACCCGAGACCGGTTAAGCATCCCCCGACTATGGTGATATTCCGCGGACCGTATTTCTCAATAAATTTTCCGGTAAATGGCATTGCAATGGCAAAGAATGCCAGAAATACTGAAAATGGCAGCAGGATCTCACTTGCCGTTACTGTCTGACCAAGCTCTTTGGTGAAGTGATTGGTGAGCGGACCGACAAACACGCTCCACGCATACACCGAACCAAGACAAAGGTTGATGATCATCCCGAGTATAATGAGGCCCCATCGTCCTCTCTCGGCATTCATACCCATAATTTTTTCAGATGTACTCTCATCCATACTGTTTCCTCTCTGGTTATTTTTCTTTTAGGGAGTGCGGATTTTTATATGAGTATAAAAAGATGGGTAGATTATTCCTCCAGCGTTGAAATATCGCCGGGGTCCATACCCATCTCTTTGGCTTTTAAGACGCGGCGCATGATCTTCCCGCTCCGGGTCTTTGGCAGTTTATCGACAAATTCGATCTCCTGCGGGACTGCGATGGGTCCAAGGGTCATGCGCACGTGGAACAGCAGATCCTGCTTGAGTTTATCGCTGGGTGAATGGCCCACCCGGAGGATCACAAAAGCCTTGATGGAGTTGCCCTTCATCTCGTCGGGTTTCCCAATAACTGCCGATTCTGCTACCGCGTGGTGGGAGACGAGCGAGCTCTCCACTTCTGCTGTGCCGATGTTGTGACCTGCAACTACGATGATGTCATCGGAGCGGCCGAGGATCATGATGTACCCGTCCAGACCTTTCACCGCGAGATCACCTACGGTGTAGACACCTTTGATCGTTTCCCAGTATACGCGGTACCGTGCATCATCCTTCCAGACTGTCCGGAGCATGGATGGCCACGGGGATTTGACCACAAGAAGCCCTCCGGTTCCGGGCGGGACAGAGTTCCCGTCTTTGTCCACCACATCCGCTTCCACACCGGGAATGGGTCTGCCGGCAAAACCCGGGCGCATGGGTTCACCGATCATCGTGGTGATCATGTGCATACCCGTCTCGGTCTGCCACCAGGTGTCGAGGACCGGGATCTTGTCTTTTCCAATGACATGGTAGTACCACTCGAACGCCTCCGGGTTCAGTGGTTCTCCGACCGAACCGATGATCCGCAGGGAGTTTAAGTTATACTTGTTCGGCCATGTCTCGCCAAGTTTCATGAACATCCGGATCGCTGTGGGTGCTGTGTAGAAGATGGTGATCTTCTGCTCCTCGATCAAGCTCCAGTAACTGCCGGCATCCGGATAATCCGGTGTGAGCTCGGACATGAATACGGTCGCCCCGACAGCAAGCGGACCGTATACTATGTAACTGTGGCCGGTGATCCACCCGGGATCTGCTGTACACCAGAAGATATCCTCATCCTTCATGTCGAACACGTATTTGCTGGTGTAGTAGGTTCCGACCATGTAACCGCCACAGGTGTGCACGATCCCTTTTGGCTTGCCGGTGGACCCGCTGGTATAAAGCGTGAATAGCGGGTCTTCAGCATCCATGACTTCAACCGGGCATTCCTGAGGTGCACTTGCCAGGATCTCATTGAAATCCAGTTCGTTTTCGGGCCTCAGTTTTACCTGGGGTTCCTGCCGCCGTAGCACAATGACGTGCTCTACCGAAGAGATATCGATGATCGCCTCGTCAACAATCGATTTCAGCTGGATCGTTTTCCCGCGCCGCATCCCGATATCTGCGGTGATGACAACTTTTGCTGAAGCATCCTGGATCCGCATCTTGAGCGCTGCTGAACCAAATCCCCCGAACACGACACTGTGGACTGCACCGATACGGGCGCACGCAAGCATAGCGATCACCTGTTCAGGTACGAGCGGCATGTAGATGCAGACACGATCGCCTTTTTTTACACCGATCTTTTTGAGTGCATTGGCAAACTGCATCACTTTACTGAGCAGCTGCTGGTAGGTAAAGATGCGTTCAGCACCCTTCTCCCCTCGCCAGATGAGTGCTGCTTTGTTGCGCCGGTGGGTTTTTACATGGCGGTCAAGACAGTTTGCGGTGATGTTGAGCTGTGCGTTGATGAACCACTTTGCATATGGGTAGTTCCACTCCTTTACCGCAGTCCAGGGCCGAATCCATTCCAGCTCTAAGGCCATTTTTGCCCAGAACCCATCCTTGTCAGCCAGAAAATCATTGTAGGCTTTCTGGTAGTCTCCCATCCATGCATTTTTTCTATACTGTGGGTCGGGTGTGTATGATTTCACATCCTCGACGAGTCTGACGTTAAAATCCTCTGTCATGTTCCCACCTATTTTACATTATTAATCATGTTAAACATCCTATATAAAATTTGTCGAAGGTATAATCGACAATGTGGCGCATAGCGTTCTTTTACCGTTGTGTGATTTGAAAAACTGCGGGATCTCTTTGTGGCTGGGATCCTGCGCGCAGAGTAATCGGTAGTCCATGAGTTGTATAAAAAAGGTTATCTGTCCGGGTTTTTCAATATAGGATTGATGCTCGAGAAATTCAAGGGGTGCCTGCTGGGTGCAGCGATTGGCGATGCGCTGGGTATGCCAAACGAGAGCGGTGCTCCTAACTTAAACAAGATGAAGTATGGGTACCGCCGCCCCTACAAAGGTCATCCCAATGATGGCCTGAACCCAGGACAATATACCGATGATACCCAGATGATGATCCTTGTTGCCACCCTTCTTGCGGACGGGAAATTCAATGAAGATCGCTATGTGACCGCTCTTAAGGAACTCTATACGCGGGGAACCCTCCGCTTCCCTGATGGATCAATCTCATCGGTATGTGAGCAAACAGTAAAAGAGTACGTTCCGCAAAAAGGTGTGAAATCCACCACCTCCGGCTGCCTCCCGATTGCGATCCCCTTTGCCCTGGCATTTCCTGATATGAGTGAAGGATGTGAACGGGCTGTTCGGGCGTGCAATGTCACCCACACGCACCCGGCAGCCCACGCAGCGGTCTCCACTGTTGTCACACTCATCTACCGCGCCCTCCACGACAGTCCGGATCCTGTCGGAAAAGCAATGCATAAGGCACAGGCAGAAGATGAAGTGCTCGGAGGAAAGATCAGAAATGCAATCCTGTTGGAAAAAGAGGGTATGGAGACCGAGACCGCTCTGCTCAAAATCGGTAATGATGTATCTGTCTTCCAGACGCTTCCCATTGCGTTCTTTTTAATCAGCAGGTATTCCCACCCGCCGGATCTCCTCACCGTTGCAGCCAATACCGGAGGAAATACAGACACCATCGCGTGTATCTGTGGTGCATATCTCGGTGCTTCAAAAGGAATCGGGTCACTTCCTGCAGATCTGCTCGATGGACTTGAAGACCGCCAGCGGATCGAACTTCTCGGCCAGCGGCTGCACAGCGTCTACGCCCGCAAACTGGATCAGGTGTAATTTTTTTTTTATCCGGGCACTCTTTCGTGTTTTTCCCGCTCCCCCGCTTAACAAGCATTAAATTTTGACAATCGGATACTCTTTGTATGAAAATTGCGATTATCGGGGCCTCCGGCTATGCCGGTGGGGAGCTCGTTCGCCTGCTTGTCCATCACTCAACGGCAAAAGTCACGTGTGCCACTTCCCGTAAACTGGCAGGAACACCTCTTGACCAGATTCATCCTCACTTGAAAGGGTTTACCAGTCTCAAATTCGAAAATCCCGGGATGGATGCCATCGATGCCGATGTGGCGTTTCTTGCAGTTCCGCATACGGCAGCGATGACCTATGCCGGCAAGCTGCTGGAGCGGGGGATCAAAGTTGTGGATCTCAGCGCAGATTACCGGCTGCCAAAAGAGATCTTTGAGAAGGTGTATGATGTTGCACACACCGATTATTTCCCTGCACCCTACGGGATTCCTGAAATTCACCGCAAGGAAATCATCAATGCAAAGTTTGTTGCAAATCCCGGGTGCTTTCCCACCGGTGCAACGCTTGCCGCTGCACCCCTTGCAAAATATGCCCACACAGTCATCTTTGACTCAAAGACCGGTGTGAGCGGTGCGGGGGATAATCCGTCTGCCACCACCCACTATCCGAATGTGGGGGACAATGTCGGAGCCTACAAATGGACGAGCCACCGCCATCTTGCCGAGATGAAGCAGGAACTTGCCGGTCTGGGTTCAAAGGCAAAAGTCTACTTCACCCCCCACCTTGTTCCGGTGAACCGCGGTATTCTTACTACTGCACATATCCTGCTCAGTGAACCCCTAGGGCAGAAAGAGGTGGAGAAAATCTACCATGATTTCTATAAGGGAGAATACTTTGTCCGGTACCAGAAACCCTCTCTCGCAGCAGTCCGCGGGAGTAACTTCTGCGACCTGATGGTGGAAAGCGAAGGGTTGCGTGTTGTAGCCGTTTCTGCAATCGATAATCTCGTGAAAGGTGCAAGCGGACAGGCAATCCAGAACATGAACCTGATGTGCGGGCTCCCTGAAAAGGACGGGCTTGTCAGCGCAGGTATGCTGCCGTAGGTGATTAAAACATGCTGGTAAAAGACGCAATGACAAAAAACCCGGTGGTCTGCTCTGCCGATACCCCTCTCCGCGATGCGGTAGGTCTGTTCCGGAAGCATCACATCGGTGGTCTTCCGGTAATGGAAGGAACGGAACTTGTCGGGATGCTTACCGAGTCGGATCTCATATCGCT
>JAURZP010000149.1 GCA_030653335.1 Methanoregula sp.
ACACCCGGTTTTTAGTATCCCACCTTTTCTCGTTCTATGGCGTTGATTCCCGGCAGGTGGCCCTGAACGTCGATATCGGAAAGATCATGCTCAGCATCAACACGGCAATCCCGCTGGGCTTAATCATCAATGAACTGGCCAGCAATGCGCTGAAACACGCGTTTTGCGGTGGCAGTAAAGGGACGCTTTCCATTGCGGTACGGGAAGAGGGAAGGACCCTTTACCTCACGGTAAAAAGTGACGGCATAGGAATCCCCGCGGACTTCGACTGGCGGAATACAGAATCGCTGGGGCTCCGGCTTGTCATTTCGCTCGTGGATCAATTGGACGGCACCATTGAACTGGACCGGAGTTCGGGGACGGCGTTTGTAATTACGGTGCAGGAGAAAGAATAATCATGCCGGGAGATGTAAAGGAGCACAGGAACAGGACCGCTCTGATATTGATATAGGAATGGGTGAACATCATGCTCTCCGGGCAGTTCTCTGCATGGAAAGGGGAAAATGCATCCCGCAACCTTATTCTTATCGCCGAAGTTTTTCTGATTGCCGGGCTGTTTTTTGTATATCTCAATGGAGCACAATCGATCCAACGGTTTTTCGATCCGATCCTGTCCGGTCAGATATTTACTCTTGTTCTGCTGGTTTTTCCTGTTGCAGTTCCTCAAACCTTAAACGAGCTGAACAGTGAACGGGCAAGTGGGGGAATGGAGTCCCGTTTTGAGATTATGGTAACGAAAGGGATGTGGCGTATCGAACGAACAGACCGCTGGGGGAACTGACGAGATCTTCAAAAAAGAAGGACGGGCTCAGCGAAAAATGAGCCGTAAGATCAGGGGTAGCCACAACCGAAGAAAACAGAGATTGAAAGTTTCCCGCATCCATGAAACGGTGGAAAACCGTAGAGATGATCTCCTGCACAAGTGGAGTAACCATTACGTCCAGAACTACGACAGGATATCGATTGAAAAACTGAACATCAAGGAGATGCTGGAATGACGAAAATCCCGTGGAATGAACCGCAACACTTTAGATGCTGCATGGGGAAAAGCACGAACATTCCTGACATACAAGGCAAAAAAGAGCATTCTCTGTAGGGTGGGTCGCACCCGAATCTACGCGCATGGAAACCAGTTCTTCTGTTTCAGTCAATGTACTGGTATACGTTCAGGTTGATGAAGTGAGAATCCCACGACTTATGTCATGGAAGATGTCAATTGTGATGTACATTTTTTGCATTTTATTTCCCGCGGTTTCTGATTTCGGAATCTGATTACAGAAACAATTTGCTGTTCGTTTCGTTATTTTCACATTGCTTCATACAAGCGTATATACCAGGAGTTACTATTGACTGGAGATACACTCGATCCGGTTGCAAATGTTCGCATCCCCTTGAATGAAAGAAAGCATGCGCAGAAAATCTGGATCTGTATCCAGCAAAATCACATGAAAGGAGTTTACTTTGAAAAAGAATGAAGACAAGACAACTGAAGCAGCAGGTCAGGATATCGTAAAGCCCGTAATGATTCCGGGCATCTGTCC
>JAURZP010000152.1 GCA_030653335.1 Methanoregula sp.
ATCTCATTAATCATCTTCATCTTCAGCGCCTTCGCCGCCCCGACATTCGCACGGGCAGCGGCAATTGTCTCATCGCAGCGGGTGAGGATGGCGGCGATCTGGCGTTGTTCGGGGAGTGGGGGGAGAGGAAGCTGGATTTTACTCATTATGCTTGAGCTAAATCCACTCATTATGCCCCCTTGAGAAAATTTTTGAACTTGTCGAAGGATTTCTTCGGACCCTTCAAGTGATTGTTTTAAAAATTCTGTATCCAATATTGTTGGATCTGGACGAATCCTTAAAAGATGAAAGTCCATTATTCCTTTTTTAAAGGATGCCGGAAGAATCATACATTTCCCAAGAGTACCCATACGAGTGAAAACCAAATCTCCAGATCTTAATTCAAAACTTTGTAATTCCTCGAATTTTCCCTGACTGATGTATCTATCTCCCAGTGACAGGTTTTGGTAAATGATGTTTTCTTGACCATAAACTTTGATTCCGTCATTGATCATATCTTCTTTTTTTAGGGAACTTCCGAAAGGACCGGTTTTAATTGATCCTCTATTTGGGGATACAATTTTTTTCATGAGCGCAACTATCCAGCATTTTGGGATTTTCTCGAATCCTTTTACCTGTTGGAACTCTGTATGCCCAATCCCCTTGCTGAACAACTCCCGCATCAGTACCTGCTTCGCCCGCTGACTTGTCAAAATGAACCGCTCGCCCTTAACAATGCAATCTTCCGACGCCCAAAGCGTGGTGGCAATATGACGCTGTCCTTCCAATGATGGAAGCAGGAATGAGTACTCAGCTAGATCCCGCCATTTCGCCCGCTTCGACATCGTACCTGATGCGTGAGCGATCGTATAATCCCAAAAAGAATCGGAGTTTAGAATTATCGGGAGAAGACCTTCAGCAATTTTTCCCGGTTTCTCACGTACCACATAGGCATCCCCGGAACAGACGCCATCGAACTCAGCCCTCGATGCTCGTTTGAGGTATGCATTCCTTCTCCCGATCAGGATATCGCCGCTCTTGAAAAGTTTCATCGCGGAGAGTAAGTCGGCAGTGCTTCCCCATCGGCGGACGGTGAGTTCCCCGCCATCAAGATGATCAAGACCGACGAACCGGTCATAGCCGGATTTGCAGGGATTATCAACTCGATCAGATAGTTCATCGGCAACATCATTGAGTTTGTAGGACTTCCACCCGTAAGGAACAGAATCACTCATGGAAGCCCACCTCCCCAAGTGATGATACCAGATCCGCATAGGTTTTCTTGAATACTTCGGTGCTGACTTCCCAGTTCTCAATACAGTCATCCAACGTTTCGCATTCAGCACGAATCTGTTCAAGTGCGGAACGCACATACATCTGGACGCTCAGGTTCGCGTTGTGCGTCTGGATCTCTTCGTTCGGTACAACTTTTGCAAATCCTTCAATGTCCATGAAAGACTGGTATGCATCGAGAATCTTTTTCCGATGATTATCTTCAAGGAAACTCTGGGTCTTTTCTATCGTGACTTCCTTTGAAGCGTCAATGAACAGGATCTTTCCTTTTTGTTCCGGACGCTTGTTCCACCGGCATATGACAACACAGGAATACATCGGGGAATTGTAAAATAATTTTGGACCGAGCCCGAGCACGCATTCGATGATATCTGCATCGATCATCTTTTTCCGGATATCCAGTTCCGCATCCCGGAACAAAACCCCGTGCGGGAACAGGATCGCACACCGCCCGGTCTTCCTATTCATGCTCTTGATGATGTGCTGAAAGAATGCGTAATCCGCCCGTCCCTGCGGAGGCACTCCATACATGTTCCGGCCATACGGATCGGCAGCGAATGCGTCCCGGTTCCACTTCTTGATTGAGTACGGCGGATTAGCCAGCACCACGTCGAACTGCCGGAGTTTGTCGTTCTTCAGGAACGCCGGCTGGGCAAGCGTATCACCCCGCACGATCTCAAAGTCGTCGATGCCGTGCAGGAAGAGGTTCATCCGGGCAATCGAGGACGTGATCAGGTTTATGTCCTGCCCGTAGAGCTTCAAACTCCGGTACTCCTTGCCCTGCTCCTTGAGCTGGAGCGCCGCGACAAGCAGCATCCCGCCCGTCCCGCAGGTCGGATCATAGATTGACTCGCTCTCTTTCGGGTCGAGCATGAGCGTCATGAGCTTGACGAGCGTCCGGTTGGTGTAGAACTCCGCTGCCGTATGCCCGGAGTCGTCTGCGAACTTCTTGATCAGGTACTCGTAGCCCTGCCCGAGTTCGTCCTGGGGCACCCGGGAGAGCGAGAGTTTCTCTGAAGAGAGATGCTCGATCAGGTCACGGAGCGTCTCATCCGAGAGCCTGCTCTTGTTGGTCCACGGGGCATCTCCGAAGATCCCGGCCAGCCGTTCGGGATTATTCTTCTCAATCTCCCGCATCGCGTTCTGGATCGCGACACCCACATCGGTCGTCTTCTCCCGCACATCAGCCCAGTGGGATTCTTTCGGGATCGTGAAGCGATGGTACTCTGCAAAATCTTCACCAACTCCGGGACCGTACTCCTGCGTAACTTCTTCCGCTTCCTCATCGAAGACATCGCAGACGCGCTTGAAGTAGAGCAGCGGGAAGATGAACTGCTTGTAGTCGCTCGAATCGATATAGCCGCGAAGGAGTACTGCCGCTCCCCAGAAATAGCGTTCGAGATCCTGCTGCGAGATCGTTTCGGGCATCAGAGCACCCCCGACTCGGATAACAACTGCTTCAGCCGGTTCTCGGCGGTTTCGCAATCCGCTGCCGCCTTCTTCAGATCCGAAAGCGCCTCTGAAACCGTCATCGTATCCTCCACGATCACAGGCTCAACATACAGGGAAATATTCAGATTGTAATCCTGCAAGCGGATTTCGTCGAGCGTTGCAACCCGGGAAATCCCCGTCCGGGTCTCATATGCTTCATACGAGGAATAGATCTGGTCCACATGTTCCGGGAGCAGCTCGTTCTGGTTCTTGCCTTTCTTGAACATGCCGGAAGCATCGATGAAGAGCACTTTGCCCTTGTGCTGCTTGTCCTTGTTGAGCCGGAAGATACAGACACATGCGGCAAGTGTTGTCCCGTAGAACAGGTTTTGTCCGAGTCCGATCACCGCTTCCAGCAGATCCGACTCCAGCAGTTTCGTCCGGATCTTCCCCTCCGCCCCTTTCCGGAACAGGGCACCCTGCGGCAGCACAATCGCCATCCGTCCGTGCGGTTTTGCCATCGAAGCGATCATGTGCTGGACCCAGGCATAATCCCCGTAACTCGCGGGAGGCATCCCGGCAAAGTTCCGGCCATAGGGATCATTCTCCCAGACATCCTCACCCCAGTTCTTCAGTGAGAACGGCGGGTTGGCAATCACACAGTCAAACCTGCTGATCGCATCTCCCTCAAAAAATGCCGGGCGACGGAGCGTATCCCCGCGAATGATCTTAAAATCCTCCAGCCCGTGCAGGATCACGTTCATCCGGGCAATGGACGAGGTCGTCAGGTTCTTTTCCTGACCATAGAGTTTGAGCCGCCGGTAATCCCCGCCATGAATACGGACATAATTGAACGCCTCAAGGAGCATACCGCCGGTACCGCAGGCCGGATCATAGACCGTCTCAGCATCGTGCGGCTGGAGAATCAGGGTCATCAGCCGGATGACCGGTCGCGGCGTATAGAATTCCCCGGCCTTCTTGTTCGACAGATCGGCGAACTTCTTGATCAGGTACTCGTATGCCTGCCCTGCAAGATCCGGCTCGACATTCCGGTTGGCGAGATTGTGCTCGGAGAAATGCTCAATCAGATCAATGAGAAGCTTGTCAGAGAACAGTTGTTTGTTGGTCCACTGGGCATCCCCGAAGATCTCATAAAGCGTCTCCTGGTTCTCTTTTTCGATACAACGCATCGCACCTGATAGTGCCTGACCGACATTTTCGGTCTGCTGCCGGACATCTTTCCAGTGACAGTTCTTGGGAATAATGAAATGATAGTTCTCGCGGAAGAGTGCCTCTTCCATATCTCCTCCGGCTTCCTCAAGTGCCATCTGGAACTCTTCATCATACACATCGCAGATACGCTTGAAGAACAGCAGCGGGAAAATATAGGTCTTGTAATCGGCTTGGTCTACAGGTCCCCGAAGAATATTTGCAGCGCCGAAAAGCCAGTTCTCCAGCGTGTTAAGGGAGAGTTTTTCCGGAGCTGCTTGGGAAATTTCTTTGGCCATTGAATTATTCTGACCGGTTGATTTGTTATTTTGGATTGTTTTTTTCTCGGGCATTAAGTACCTTCGGGAATCTTCAGATTGTACCTTATTTGTGAGTTGACGGTAAAAAGTGTTTATTTTTAACTCGCTGTTACAAATGCAGCCAATAGAATTATTCTGGGGCTAGACCTGCGGTTTGGGGCGAAAGTCCCGTTAAGCGTCAAATCCCACCCCGTATGACACAAATATCGGGTAATATACCCCTTTTTTCAGACCTCCCCGGAAAAAACGACCTCGCTAATGGCCCTTTGCAGGGCAGATCTCTCCTCAAACAGGTAAAACACCGGGAAAAACCAAACGCGATTTAAAGGGCCTTGGTGACCCTCGTTTTTTAAGCCCATTCAAGCCATATTTTGGCAAACAGAGCGCGATTAAGGCACTTATTTTCACATTCCGGAACCGGATGGTTTTAGATGGGGGTTCCGGACCGGAATCCGGCAATCGGAGCCCAATTTGGGCTTGTTTTCCCTTGTGATACATACCCCATCATGCCAGTGGTCTCCGAGGAGGGATAAATGGGAATAAACGTCCCACACCATCAGCAATAATCACGACCACTTGCTGAGCAGTCAATAGGTCCACAACCCGGTCCATCACCACAAAAAATTCCAGAACATTTTCCCGAACGAGTTGTATCCAAATTTCAAACCCGTGGCCCAGCGGCCCTGATGTCAGAGACGACAACATCAGCGGGCGGCAGTGGCGCGAGTGAGTCACTGAGCGTTACGCATGAGTACGATCAACAGCGACGAACATTCAGCGCAGCGGTATGTGAGGAGCGGGCGAGAGCAGCCGCTGGCGACAGAGCAACGCGATGAGCCGTAGGCGTACTGCATCTCAACCGGAAACCGACCGGGAAAACAACGGAGGTGATGTGATAGCCGAGCCGGAGCGAAGTGAACGAGAAGCGAGCGGAACGCAGATGAGTGAACATGACTCAACCGATCTTCACTCCAGTAAAAAGATCCTGGCGCAATTAAATTTACCGGCTTCTCATTTTCCAGCAATTATGCATAAATCAATAGCACACCAACTGTGTATCTTGAAAACAGGATTTTAAAAAACTGGAGTTCCTGCACAATGGACAATCTCACTGCACTTATCCGGCACGG
>JAURZP010000082.1 GCA_030653335.1 Methanoregula sp.
ATCTTTACTTCGGATAAAGATTTTCTTCTCTACTCAAAGCATGTACCGATAACCCTGTACCTGCCGTTGAAGAAAACGCATCTGTGAATTAAGGGAGACCTCTGAAGTAATCAAGGGCATAAATGAGTAGGAGATCTTCTCATCCCCCCATCCCGGTAATAATCCCTACCACCTGCTGCGCCGTCACTGGGTCCACAACCCGGGCCAGCACAAGACCGGCCATCACCACGAACAAGGACCAGAAAACTTTCTTGATCTGCTCATTCTTCCCAAACGCATCAATCACAACGTCCACGTCCGCATGCAGCCCGCGTTGAATCAGCTTCGGCAAAAACACAAACAGCGGCAGGAACAATATCGCTGCGCTGATGAATGCGAGAGAGATCTCTGCCCGGACCGCAAGGAAGATCCCTATTGGAACCACAAACACACCGGCCAGCACTGCTGCCATCCCCACCTCCCCGAACCAGAAATAATGTTTTTTCTGCGTGTAGTTCTCCCGCTCCGCATCCGTCAGCGCAGAAAAATCAAAGATGCCAAACGTGTTTAACATCCCGTACCAGACCGCGTGTGTCTCCTCCGGGTCAGCAACAAGCCCAAGAAAAAAGACCGCGACCGGTACAATCAGAAGGAAAAGTGGGAGATGGGCCAGCACAAAGACCAGCCCGAGCAGGCACGCGGTCCCGCATATGGCGCACCGGGTCTGCAACTCATTTTCGAACATCGTTATCCTCTGCAATCCGGATCTCAAATACCGGGCTCTCATACCCGCCATTCTGTGGGCTGAAATCCCGGAACCGTCCCATCTGTTCGAACTTGCGGCAACCGGTCCGGATCTGGATCGTGTGAATCCCAGGCGCTCGCGGGTACACCTTTCGACCGTCAAAGTCGTACATCTCCTCATACGGCGGAATCTCAAACCAGTCAGGCCAGAACCAGACTCCTTGCGGAATATCGGTTCCTCTGCGCAGATCCGGCAACCGCAGGGGCGAGAGGTTATCGTAAATCAGATCGATTATCAGGTTCTTATCGCTCTCCTCCGGGTTCAGGTCCAGTTCATAGAAGATGGGATTGCGCCGCACCTCCTCCCGTGTAAGCGGTTTATCCACTGTGAGGCGTTCAAACCCTCCGAATTTCGCACGGAAAAGTCCGGTCACTGTTGCAACCGGCTTTTTGTTCATTTCAGTTTCCATGATAGTTCTCCTGGTGCAGTTCGTGCTCATTACGGAGTTTTTTAAACTCCTCGACGATCTCATCATATTTACCGATCTTCTGGTGTATCATAAACAGCACTGGATAGATCGGAAGCACAATTCCAAGAAGAATCCCTAATACTTCAGTGTCCATAATGATCCTCTTAAAAAAAAAGACGAGAGGGCC
>JAURZP010000166.1 GCA_030653335.1 Methanoregula sp.
TCACCCCGTCATATGCTCCCGACACATCTGTGGTGAACGGGATCAGGACGATGAATATGAGGATGGCGATATTGAACCGGAGGATGGTTGGATTAACGATCCGGAGATAATGGAACTGGCGGTGGTGTTCGATCCAGAAGAAGGCAAGTACCAGAAATGCAATGATAAAAAGGATAAACTGCGGCAGGAGTTTTTCTAAGTAACCGGGGAGCTCAGAGGCCGCCTGGTTCACGGAAAACTGTGGTACAACCATCCCGAGCACGAGCAGGGTCATGGCAAACGCAAAGATCGTGTCCACCATCGTTTCCAGCCGTCCTTTTGAGATCCGGTGGGGGTTATCCGGTTCAAATTCGCTCATACAGTATAATGGAACGGTGCATTTGTAAATCTTTCAATAATAACCTAAGTTCCTGCCGGTACACTGTGATTAAGCATGTCAAGTCAGCAGAGTATCTCATCCTCCGCCTGCCACTTTGGCGAAACGATACAGAGAAAGACCAGATTCTCCCTGCCGGTATTCCGGATCCACTGGCGGGCCTGAGGTGGGATCAGGATGCACTGACCCTCAGATACAGGTGCTGATTCATTGTCGATGTGCATCTCTCCAACCCCTTTAAGAATGTAATAGAGTTCTGTTGATTTTTTCAGCAGGTGAGGGAGCGTAGATTCACCGGTCGGGATGATGGCATGGGCAATACTGCAGCCCAGTTCCTGTGCCCCGGTTACCTTATCGGGATGAAGCAGCTCGCAGAGCAGCGAGTGGTCGATGACGCGTTCATGAGGGCAGTTGGCGATGTCTTGAATGATCATAAAAATCACCGGGTAAATGGTGTGCAATTCCGGGCAAAGAGCATATTCCTTTGTGCATACTGGTCGAGCCGTTGATACAGGTCTTTTATCATCGCTCACTTTTTTACCTATTGGAAATCATCCTTACATGGAGAAGGAAATCATGAAGATTATCGGTATCAACGCAAGCCCGAGAGGGGATAAGAGCCAGACACGGAGGTTGGTGATGGCTGTGCTTGAAGGAGCACGAAAGAGTGGAGCGGACATTACGTTTGTGGATATCTGCGGCCTTGAGATCAAGTACTGTACCGCGTGCGGTACCTGCTATGCGAAGGGCGAGTGCATCCATGACGACGATTTCCCAGCCTTGCTTGAGAAGATGCTGAACGCTGATGGTATTGTGCTCGGTTCACCGAATTACATCAATCAGGTCACGGCCCAGTTAAAGACGATGCTCGACCGGATGGCTGATTCGATCCACTGCCAGCAGTTTGCGGGAAAGTACGGCTGTGCGGTTTCCACAGCAGGCGGGTCCCTGGCAGAAGAGGTAGCGGATTACATGAATTCTGCCCTGCTTCATCTTGGTGCAACAACGGTCGGAAAAGTGGGAGTTCTTGTCGGTGCTGATCCGAATGCGATCGTTCCGGCAGAGAAACAGGCAAAGGAACTGGGAAGGAAACTGGCTGATGCGATCAAGACGAAATGGAATGATCCTGCTCAGACAAAAATCCATCTCGAACGCAAGGAATATTTCAAGCGCATGATAGCGTTTAACAAGGATCTCTGGACACACGAGTACGATTACTGGAAGGGGTTAGGGGAACTTTAAGTAGTTTATTACATCCAGAATTTTTTTAGTCATAGTGTAACCTGTTTAAGAAAACCAGATCCTTAAGTCATCTCGGGATCAGGATCCTGTATCCCTGATCCCCCAGCGCCTTTTTAATCGCATCCGCATGTGCCAAGCCCCGTGTCTCAATTTCGAGATCTACCCGTGCCTGGTACGCTGAGGTATCGCTCTCGCCCTGTATGTGCTGGATCGCCAAGATGTTCCCCCGCTCTTTTGCTATCGTAAAAAGGAGCCGGGCAAGGGTGCCGGGCTGGTCATCGAGCAGCACGGAAAACCGCGTGATTCTCCCATGTCTTATGAGTGATTGCCTCAGTATCCGGAAGAGCTGCGGGCTGTCCACATTTCCGCCGCTTATGACGAGAACCACCTTGCAGCCGGGTCTTACCGGAATGGATCCGTTCAGCAGTGCAGCAAGCGGTGTTGCCCCGGCCCCCTCGGCAATCACATGCTTGCGCTCCATTAACAGGAGCATTGCATCAGCGATCTCCTCCTCCGAAACGAGCGCGATCGTATCCACAAGTTCCCGCAAAACCGGCAGCGTTTCTGTCCCCGTCTGCATTACGCGTATCCCGTCTGCGATTGTCCGCCCGGCATCCACTCTCACCGGCTCTACGTGTCGCAGAGCTTCGTATGCAGAGGGGCAGGCTTTTGCCTGTGCACCGATGATCGAAATATCAGGACGCAATCCTTTGGCAGCCACAGCAATCCCTGCGATCAACCCGCCTCCCCCAACGGGAACGACGATCATGTCTGCGTCCGGGAGATCCTGCAGGATCTCAAGTGCAATGGTCCCCTGTCCAGTGATAACCCCCTCATCGTCATATGGATGGATAAACAGTCCCCCCTCCCGTGCGATCACCTGTGCCTGTCCGATGCTCTCTTCAAGCGTGAGGCCGGCGATGATCACGTTCGCTCCATACCCCCGGGTTGCCTCCTGCTTGGCAATCGATGTCCATTCCGGCATCACGATCGTTGCAGGAATCCCGGCAATTTGTGCGGCAATCGCGACACCCTGCGCATGATTTCCGGCCGATGCAGCAACTACCCCATGCTCTTTGCACCGTTCAGGACACGAAAGGATCTTAAAAGTGGCGCCCCGCACCTTGAACGAACCTGCTTTCTGGAGCGTCTCCAGTTTCAGATAGACCTCTGCACCGGCCATTGCAGAGATCGTGGGGGAATAGACAAGCGGTGTGCGAATGATATGGGGAGCGATCAGTACCTGTGCATGCCGGATATCAGCAAGCGAGACCATGAAGAGAACGTGCCCTATGAGAATATGAGGATTGCGGCGATGCAGATGGATCAGAGTTCCCCGATATCCTCATTCCAGAGCCGGGGGTTCTGTAGAATGAACTCCTGCATCATTGTAACACACTTGTCAAGATCCAGATCGATCACTTCGATGCAATGCTCTTCCATAAACGCCCGTGCCCCGGCAAAATTCCGTGATTCGCCCACAATGACTTTTTTGATCCCGAACTGGACGGCAGCACCGGCACAGAGATAGCAGGGCATGAGCGTGGAATAGAGCGCGGCATTACGGTACGTCCCTATCCGCCCGGCATTGCGCAGGCAGTCGATCTCCGCGTGGATGATGGGATCTCCTTCCTGCACCCGGCGGTTGTGACCCCTGCCGAGAATGACGTTGTTCCGGACAAGCACTGACCCGATGGGAATACCTCCCTCATCACGCCCTTTTATTGCTTCTTCAATGGCCTCTTGCATGAATTGATCCATCTTTCATCACCCCTCCTTCATTTCATGAGTTCACACTTTTTTATGATAGCGCTTTTACCAGACTTCCGGCACTCCTTCAATGAGTGGTGCCAGAAAGACATATGCGAAAAGGAGCAGTCCTGCAACAATCGCATTGTAAAACGGCAGGGCCGTAACTGTTATTACCCCGAGCGCACACGCCCAGATGAGAAAACCGATTGCAGAAATGCCCAGCTGTACCATATCGGAAATACCCTCCACTTTCCAGAGATACAGCACCGTACCAACAAACCCGAGGATCAGGATCCAGCGCGCCATGATGGGATACCAGGACTCGGTGCCGGACAGGTAATACGTGATCCCGTATACAACAATGAACAGGGCAATTGTCTCTACCGGAACATATTTGATCAACCGCTCCCGGTAGGAATCATTCGGCACATCAGGGCCCAAACCGCCTTTTGCCCTTGACAGTACTGTATCACGGTTCCGTTTTGTCACAACAAGCCGCATGGTCTTATCTCCTTTTCTTACCTGCATGCTCTGTCGGGCAAATCATATCAAGCCATCGCAGCTGGCGGGGTTTAAAAAAAACCGGTGCCCTGTAGTCCCATGATTTTAATGACCACAATCCTACCGGCACCAAAAAAAAGCAGAGCCGGTCTCATAAAAAAAGATAAACTGCTGGTATTTATTGGGCACTTCTTTTCTTGATCATCTCGAGAGCTTCAAAAGCTTCACGGCGCACGGACACATTATCATCGGACAGGAGACCGGTGATGTGATCGACTGCCTTCTGGTCGCCAATCTCACCGAGAAGGAGCACCGCACGCCTGCGGACATCGCTCTGGCCGTCTTTTAAGACCATGATTAAGGGGGTGGTTGCCGGCTGGCCGAGCATCCAGAGGGCTTCCATAGCCCCGGTCCTCATCCGGATATTTCCTTCGCGGAAGACCTGCATGAGCGGGGCAATTGCAGGAACGCCAAGTGCGGCAAGGGACTTTACGACTTCGATGCGAACCGGCCGCTCCGGATCATCGAGTGCTCCGATGATGGGGGAGATCGCACGGGTGTTGCCGATCTGGCCGAGCACTTCCACGGCACCTTTGCGGATGCCGGGATTCTGGTCCCCAAGCGCTTTGATCAAAGGATCAACAGCGGGCTCTCCAATCGTGACAAGGGCGAGTGTTGCCCTGCGCGGGACATCATCATTGGGATCAATGAGCGCTCGTATGAGTGGTTCAATGGCCGGCTCGCCCAGCGAGCAGAGTGTTGCCATTGCTGCCATTCTTACATGTTCCCGCCCATCATTGAGGCTCCCGATCAACGGTGCGACTGCACGGGGATCTCCGATACGGCTGAGTGCAACTGCACTCTCGTGCCTGACCCATGGATCCGCATCTTTTAATGATTCGATGATGTGGCTGACAGCTTTTGCTTCACCCATGATGCCCAGTGCCTGCACTGCCCCGCGACGGATGAGTGGGTGGATGTGCTTGACGGATAAGATCAGTGGACCGACAGAGGGTTCGCCGACAAGCTGGAGTGCACGGATGGTCTCCTGACGCACATCATCAGACGACTCATCCAGCGCTCCTATCAGGGCTGCTACTGCCGGAGCACCGATCTTGCCAAGGGTGTCTGCCGATCCGCGCCTGATGATCCAGTACTCGTCTTTCAGGCCGCGGATGAGTGGCTCGATAAATGGCTCACCGAGATCTCCGACAGATCGCACAGCGTTCCATCTGGTCTCAAGGTCACCTTCGGTTAAGGCAGTGAGGAAATTATCGTACCGCTCCTTTTGAGCAAGACGACGTGCCTGTTCTTCCTCTTCACCTTTTCCGGATTTGAATAAATTGAGGAATTTTTTTGTAATACCCATTTGTAAATCTCCGAACGAATATTAGTATAAAATCCCTCAAATAGGTATCGGATAAACAATCCGTAGAATTGTGCCTCTTCTGCCATTTTAAAAAAAAAAATCTGATTTGGGTCAATTCTAAAATCCCGGCATCGCAATTCCGATAATCCCCGTGTTTTTTGTTACCGGGCATCTGTTAAATAAAAAAATCCGGGAAAGACCAGAATGCGCTGTTGAAAAAAAAGATTACTATGATTAAGCATAACCAATCGTGAACTGGGTGCTGCTGGAGGTGGTTCTTGGGACATCATACACGTACATGGTATAAACCCCTGTTGGCATGGTTGAATCGAGGGTGACCTTAAAATCCCAGGTTTTATCTGCGTTAACAGAGAAAGAGCCCAGTTCCTTGCCGTTGGTATAGAGCCCAGGTCCGTATAATGCCAGTAGCACACTCTGGGCACCTGTAGTGCATTGACCGGAAAAAGTCATTGTGGTTCCTGTACCAGCCGAATAAGTACTTGGAGAAATGGAGACCACTCCCCCGCCAATCACGGTAAATTCAGTTCTCTCGGATGTGGTTTTCCAAGCGTCCGATACGATCATTGTGTATGAACCCGATTTTACAGAAGAACCCGGGTTCCATACATAATTCCAGTTCCCGAGTTCATTGACGTTTTGTTGAACCAGAGAGACCCCGTTTTTATATATTCCCGGTCCGTAAAGTGTCAGTAATACACTGTTTGTTCCGTATGCGGTTCCGGAAAAAATGTTTGAGTCCCCTATGACCATCGTCTTTTTACCGGCCTGGACTGTTACTGCCGCCAGTGCTGGTGTTGGCACTCCCGCTATTGTTTGACCGGTTTCCTCTGGAACCGGCACATTTGTCTGAGGAGCTAATGCTGCATAATAGTTGGATGAACCCGGTGTGACTGTGATGGTAGTTGACCAGCTCTCATATCCGGAATGACGGTATTCGAGCGTGTGAGATCCCGGACCAACTCCCGTAATGGTGACCGGGGTAGTTCCATGATACTGGTTGTCGATATAGACCTCAGAGCCGGAAGGTGACGAGGTGAGATTGAGGGTACCTTTTTGCAAAACCGGATCTGATACACACCCGGATAATAATACAAAAAAAATTATGATGATTATTATGCTCTTCCAGCTCATTGTTCCTTTCATCCTCTCACGATAACCGTTATTCCTCAGCGTTAAATAGGTTTGCCACTACAGTATGCCGTACCTGTCAGGGCTGGAGTGAAAATCGAAGAAATATGATTGTCCGGCAGCAAATGGCAGTCATCAATGCTTTTTTACAAGCTCGATCATCTCGCGTGCCAGTGCCACGCTCTTTTCCTCATCGGTCATCAGGGTATCGAACCTGACGGAATGATCGACTTCGACCGGATCACGGACGTCCTGCACGAAGAGACCGACAAGCCCGTCATAACAGTTGAAGGTGCCGATCGAGCCCGGTTCGAATCCCGCTGCCCGCATGAGGGCACCCGCAGGACCGCTGATCGGTTCCTCTCCAATGAACGGGCTTACCGCGATCACGAATTTATCCTTAAGTGCGTCTTTCATCCCGTCACAGGAAAGAATCGGCAGGATGCTGGTGATAGGATTTGAAGGGCCGATTACCACCGCTTCACTCGTCTCGATTGCAGCCAGGCACTCATCGGTTGCAACCGGGGGCACAGTAAAACTCCGCATGACTTCCTGGATCCCGATCTTTCCCTTTGCACGGATCCAGTACTCCTGAAAATGAATGAGACCCAGCTCGGTCCGGACCTGAGTTGTCACTTCAGTGTCGGTCATGGGAAGCACATTTTCCCGGACGCCAAAGCGATCACAGAGAATTTTTGTCGCATTGGTCAGGCGCATACCGTTACGAATCATTTCGCCACGGGCAACGTGCACTGCCCGGTCAAGGTCGCCGATCGCGATGAACTCATCAACTCCAAGCCGGGTAATCTCGTCATGGGTGGTGAACGTATCGTTTCTGACCCCCCACCATGTATCGGTGTTAAGGATGCCGGCAAAAAGGTACATGACCGTGTCAACATCCGGTGATATATGGTTTCCTGAGATCCAGATGTCTTCAGCTGTATTGACGATAACTGAAATCTCGTGCCGGTCCATCACTTTTTGCATGCCCCGCAGGAGTTTAGGGGTGCCGGTCCCGCCCGAAAGGAAGGTAATCATTACTAATACTTTTATGCGATGTATATGAAGATTCTTTAGTGAGTATGAAAATAATCAAGGACCCGGTCCATGGCTATGTTGAAGTGGACGAGTTTGCGTTAGCCCTGCTCGATTCCCCGGCCCTGCAGCGTCTCCGCTACATCAAGCAGCTCGGGTTTTCTTACCTTGTATATCCGGGTGCCAATCACACGCGGTTCGAGCACTCGCTGGGTACCATGTTCCTTGCCGAAGTTGCCTGCCGGAGGTTCGGGTTATCCGATCCTGAGCGCACGCTGGTGGTTGCAGCCGCACTACTCCATGATATCGGCCATGGCCCGTTCTCCCATGCAAGCGAACCACTCATGGAAAAGTTCCTGCATCGCACCCATGATGATATTGAACTGATTGTTGAGGATAAGGTTGGAAACCTGCTCCGGGCCTCAGGAATTGACCCCGATGAGCTCTGCTCGGTAGTGAAAGGAAAACACCCGTTATCCGGTATTATCCACGGAGATCTCGATGTGGACCGGATGGATTACCTGCTCAGGGATGCGTATTATACAGGTGCCCCGTATGGAACTGTGGATGCCCAGCGACTAATAAGGCACCTGATCCAGACACCCGAGGGGACGGTGCTCGACGAGAACGGAGTGAACGCGGCCGAATCACTGCTCATCGCCCGCACGCTCATGCGCCCTTCCGTGTATTACCATCATGTGAGCCGTATCGGAGAGAGCATGTTCCAGCTGGCGGTTCTTGAACACCTCTGGGATGCACCGGACTCAGAAGCACAAAAAATCCTGATTATGGATGATCCGGGTTGCATGCATGCGTTGCAGACTTCAGAAAACCCCGTTGCACGGTCACTTGCAGCCCGGTTATACGAGCGCAGGCTCTACAAACGGGCACTCTCTGTCGGGAGCGATCAGGTCAATGTAGCGGGATTCGAAGATGGTGCACCAATTGAAAAATGCCGGGATTATGCCAACCGGATTGCTGAACTGGCAGGTATCCAGTCGTACGAGGTGCTGGTTGACATCCCCTCGATCCCGAGCGAGATGTCACTTGGAGTCCGGGTAAAGAACCGCAATGCAGTTGTGGATTTTGAAGAGTTCTCTCCGCGTGTACGGACGCTCAATGCCACCAGGCGCGAGCAGTGGCGTCTTGGGGTATATACAATTTCCGGCCAGCAGGAACGCGTTG
>JAURZP010000172.1 GCA_030653335.1 Methanoregula sp.
GTCTCACTCCTCCAGAAACTGGCAAGGAAAGCAGAACGCATCACCATTGCAACGGATTTTGATACCGAAGGGGAATTGATCGGTAAAGAAGCGTACGAGCTTGTCCGTGCGGTCAACTTAAAAGTTATCATCGATCGTGCCCGGTTCTCCGCGATCACTTCGCAGGAACTCACTCATGCGTTTTCCCATACCACCGATCTCGACTTCGCCCTTGCAGCAGCTGGAGAGGCCCGGCAGTCCATTGATCTCATGTGGGGTGCATCGCTCACGCGCTTTATATCGCTTGCTGCACGCCGGGGGGGGCAGAATATCTTATCAGTTGGCCGGGTGCAGAGCCCGACATTGACCAT
Source organism: Methanoregula sp. (assembly GCA_030653335.1). Taxonomy (GTDB): domain Archaea; phylum Halobacteriota; class Methanomicrobia; order Methanomicrobiales; family Methanospirillaceae; genus Methanoregula. The sequence goes on from JAURZP010000172.1 coordinate 351, forward strand.
GATCGTGGACCGGGAGAAAGCGATCGATGCATTTGTTCCGGAAAAATACTGGCAGCTCTCGCTCGATACCGAGAAAGCCAAAGAGAAGATCGAAGCCCGGCATACCCATGGGCGTTTCCATGAAAAACCCGCAGCGCAACTCGCCCATGACCGGACAAAAGCACCGCTTGTTGTTACGGATGTAAAAAGCGGCACCAAACAGGACCGGTCGCCGTCGCCGTTTGATACTACCAGTTTCATTGTTGCAGCAGCACACCTTGGTTTTTCAGCATCCAATGCCATGCGGATTGCAGAAGACCTGTATATGAATGGTTATATCTCCTATCCAAGAACCGACAATACCGTTTATCCACCTTCTCTGAACCTGGATGGAATATTAAAAGATATCAGGAATTCCCCGTTTAAAAAAGATGTGGAATGGACGATAGCAAACCGCCGGGTAGTCCCGACGCGGGGCAAGAAATCCTCTACCGATCACCCGCCCATCCACCCGGCCGGTCCGGCAACCCGCGATGCAATTGGAGATGATGCGTTCAGGATTTATGAGCTGGTCGTCCGCCGCTTCCTTGCCACGCTCTCTCCTGACGCACTCTGGAAGACTTTAAAGATCCTGTTTGTTGCAGGTGGGGAGGAGTATACCGTAACCGGGGGTCAGTTAATCGAACCCGGCTGGCATGCAGTGTACCCGTTTTCCGAGGCTAAAGAGAGGATCCTGCCGGAGTTTATTGTTGGAGAACACCTTCCAATAAAAAAAGTCACACTCGATGAGAAAGAGACGCAGCCCCCTGCACGCTTCACGCAGAGTAAGCTTATCCAGATGATGGAAGAGCTCGGCCTTGGCACCAAGAGTACCCGTCACGAAGTGATCGCAAAACTCGTGTCGCGCAAGTATGTGGAAGGTACTCCGCTGCGCCCCACACTTGTCGGCAGGGCTGTAATCGAATCCCTGGAACAGCACGCGGACATGATCACAAAACCCGATATGACCCAGACTCTCGAATCACACATGCAGCAGATCAAGGAGAGCAAACGGACCCGGGAGGATGTGATTAAGGAATCCCGGAAGATGCTCCACCAGGCATTCGATCAACTGGAGGCAAATGAGTTAGTGATAGGAGAAGATATCCGGGGCAGGACCGCTGAAGAGATGAACCTGGGAAAATGCCCGGTCTGCGGTGGCACGATTGCAATCAAGCACATGCGGGGCAATTCACAGTTCATCGGCTGCTCACGGTATCCGACATGCGCATTCAATATTGGTCTTCCCAATGCGCAGTGGGGGTTTGCCGTACGCACCGATGATATCTGCGAAAAGCACCAGCTCAACTCGGTCCGGCTCATCAGGAAAGGCGCCCGTCCATGGGATATCGGCTGCCCGCTCTGCCACCAGATCGGCTCCAACAAAGAATCCCTTGCAGAGATCCCGTCCATGAATGAGAAACTCGCAGCAAAGATCCTCTCGCAGCATATCTACACAGTAGCAGAAATTGCCCGCAGTACTCCGGAAGCATTGGCAAAACGTCTTGATCTGCCGCTTGATGCAGCACAAAAACTCATCACCGATGCCGGGTCTGTTCTCGATAAACTGCGTCGCCGCTCAGAGTGCCGCAAGTTCATGCGTGAGCGCCTTGTCCCACGAAAAGGTCGCAGCTCTGCAAAGATTCTTACCACTCTTAAGGAGATGGGAATCACAGAACTTTCCGGACTCGCACACACGGACGCTGCAACATTAAAGAAAGCGGGTATCAGTGATGCGGAGTCAGATCAAATTCTCACTGAAGCAAAGATCACGTACTATGGTCAGAAGCTAAAAGAGATTGGCATTCCCGCAGTCAGCTTAAAAAAATACCTTGCAGCGGGAATAACAGACCCGGAGATGTTTTGCAATCGTCCCACTGCCACATTATGCAAACTCACCGGTATGTCTGAAGCCACAGTGCAGCGCCATGTTGATTTGGTCGGCACATTCTTAAATAAACCTGCGGTGAAAAAAATACCGAAAGCAAGCATACAAAAAGGTAAAAAGGAACTGCTCGCTATTAAGGGGATTACAGATGCCACTATTGAGAAACTCTCCCTTGCAGGAATAACCAATACCACCACCCTGTTATCAGCAGATTCAGAAAAAGTAGCCCGCGATTCGGGGATTGCGATGGGCAAGATTAAGGAATTACAGGCAGCAATAAAGAAAAAGAAGGATAATGCCGTTATCCAGATCTAAAAAATCTATCTGGATAATGCTAGCTCGATTGCTACGCGAAGATCATTGTCCTCAAAAGGTTTGAGAATGAAACCATCAGGCTTTGACTCTTTTGCCCGCACAATCGTAGCGCCATCCGAGTGGGAAGTCACATAGATAACCGGAATGTTAAAACCCTTCTTGATCATTTTTGCCGTTTCGATCCCGTCAATATCCCCCTTGATGTTAATATCCATAAGTACAACATCGGGTTTTTTATTCACCACAAGTTCCATTGCCTCAGCACCATTTGTTGCCCGCCCACAGACCGTATAACCAAGATTTTTTAACCGCCAGTCTTCAACCCGTGCGATGATATCTTCATCTTCAACAATAAGGATCTTCTCACCTGACATTTTCGTCCCACTTCCTGTACATGATTAAGAGAGCATCTGCATGATATGTTTACCGCATTTTTAATCGCGAGGAAAACGCCAGGTGCCATTCGGGATCCGGATCTCGAACCGGGCTCCCTCCCCAAAAACCCCGTTCTCTTCAATGGTTATTCCGGTTATTGCCAGAATCTCTGCGGTCAGGAACAAACCCATGCCGGTATTCTTTCCCACACCCCGTTTGAAGATCTCCTGTTTTTGCCAGACTTCAACGCCAACACCATCGTCTTTGAAAACCAGCGAGAGCCCTTTATCAGAAGTATCCGTATGTATCGAGATAGTAGTGATAGTTTGTCCATACCTGATCGCATTATCAACCAGATTGTAAAACACTTTTTCAAGCAGAGGGTCAGCATATATCTCCGTCTTTTCAAACTCTGTAGAGAAAGTAAGTCCGGATTTTTCAAAATTCTGCAATGTTTTATGGATCAGATAATTGACATTCTGCCACTGTGGCAGGTTGACACCGACTTCCTGGTATTCCCGTGTAAAGGTGATCTGGCGCTGGATAATCATTATAAGATCTTTGATATCATTGAGCAGGGGCTCCCTTTCGTCAGCAGAATGTGCCGCTTTTGCCATGTCCACACACCCGTATATTCCGGTGATTGTGTTAAGGATATCATGACGGGTAATATTATTCATTAAGTTTAATTTTTTGTTGGCAAGCCCGAGTGCATTTTCAGAACGCCTCCGTTCAGAATCATCGCGCAGCACACCGTAAATCCCCATGGGTTTTCCGGACTGATCGAGCCGCAGGGTGCCTTTTTCATCAAACCAGTGAACATTTCCCCATTTATCGAAAACCCTGAACGTGGAATGGAACTGTGCGCCTTTTTCGAGATCACGGGAAAGATCGCCTTCAACCCGGGCAATATCTTCCGGATGAATGACCTCACGAATCGTTTTTCCTATTATCTCGTCTGCAAGAAAACCATATTTATTGACCTGCGGTGAGATATACGTAAAAATGCCGGCCATATCCATAGAGAAGAGAAGATCGCCGGTATTTTCTGTGAGCGCCCGGTATTTTCCTTCGCTTTCCACAAGGGCATCTTCCGCTTGTTTGCGTTCAGTGATGTCGGAGTCGCTGCCACGGTAACCCCGCAGGGTTCCGTCAGAGTTCAAGAGGGGGAAGCCGTTGGTGGAGACTTCAACCAAATGGCCATCCTTTGCTTGTATGGCGTTTTCCAGATTCCAGAATGGTTCCTTTTGTTCAAAGAATGCAAAGGCGGCTGTCTTGAACGCCTCGCGTCCGGATTCGGGATGGATATCGTAAAAGTGCATCCGGCCCACCAGTTCATCCGGACGGTAGCCCCACACGGTCTCGGACACATGGTTGACATACGTGTAGAGACCATGGGTGTCCACCTCCCAGGCGATAGTGCTGCTCTGCTCGGCCAACTGGTCGAACCGGTGCTCGCTCTCCCGCAGCGCCTCTTCTGCCCGCACCCGGTCCGTCACATCCCGCAGGATTCCTACCATTCCTTTCGGGTTGCCCTGCTCGTCGCGTTTTAGGTTGCTGTTCTCTTCAATCCAGTGGAGGGAACCCTGCTTGTCAACAATCCTGAATATTGAGGAGATGGATGTGCCGTCATGCATTTCCTGACGGTAATTTTTCAGTACGATTGCCTGATCGTCCGGGTAGATGAATTGCTGGATCTCTTTCCCTGTAATCTCACCGGGAGTGTACCCGTACCGGGAAACCTGCGGGGAGATATAAGTGAATGTTCCCGTCAAATCAAGCGAAAAGATGATGTCTGCTGAATTCTCGGCAAGTGCACGGTATTTTTCCTCGCTCTCGGAGAGTGCGTCTTCCAGTTTGAGCCGTTCGGAGATATCGACCCCGCTCCCCCGGAACCCTTCCAGCCGGCCATCACGGATTATGGGAGAAGTGAACATGATGACCCGCAGAGTGGATTGATCTTTTTTGACGAGCGTGTAGACCTCACCGGGTGATTTTTCGCCAGCCGCCACTTTTTTCAG
>JAURZP010000176.1 GCA_030653335.1 Methanoregula sp.
TGACGAAGCGTCCCATCTTCTCGGCGAGTTGGGCAAACGGTGCAAGCACATCGGCAAGTTCAGCAGGAACCATGGGGGCGTTGACCACGTATTTCGCAGACCCGCCCTTGAGGACTTCCACGCACTGCTTTGCAACTGAGACTGCCACATTGACCTGTGCTTCTATCGTGCTTGCCCCGAGATGGGGGGTGACAATGATCTGGTCGAGCGTGAGCAGCGGGGATTCTGTCGGGGGCTCGGTCTCGAAGACATCGAGGGCAGCTCCTGCCACCTTACCGCTCTTGACCGCATCGTAAAGCGCCTTCTCATCGATGATGCCGCCACGGGCACAATTGATGATCCGCACACCGTCTTTCATTGTCGCAATGCTCTTTTCGTTGATGACGTGCTTCGTCTCAGCGATCAGGGGTGTGTGGACGGTGATCACATCTGCAACCTTGAAGAGATCGGCCATGGACATCATCTCAACACCGAGCTGGGCTGCCCGCTCCTTTGTTATGAACGGATCGTAGGCAACACATTTCATGTCCATTGCGTTGGCCCTTTTTGCCACTTCGCGTCCGATACGCCCGAACCCGACGATACCAAGCGTTTTCTCGTTCAGTTCCACACCCATGAACTTCGAGCGCTTCCACTCCTTCTTCTTCAGGCTCACATTCGCCTGCGGGATATTGCGGGCAAGGGACTGCATCATCGCCATCGTGTGCTCGGTTGCAGCAAGGGTATTTCCCTCCGGCGCATTGGCAACGATGATGCCTTTTCGCGTTGCCGCATCCATGTCAATATTGTCCACACCAACGCCCGCACGGCCAATGAACTTTAACTTCTTACCAGCCTCGATCACCTTTGCATTGACATCCGTGCTGCTCCGCACGAGCAGGGCATCGTAATTGCCAATGATCTTTATGAGCTCTTCTTCCTTGAGGTCGGTCCTGACGTCCACGTCAACTGCCGCCCGCAGGATAACAAGCCCTTCTTCCGCCAGCGGATCACTGACGAGCACCTTTGCGTTTGCCATAAAAACCCATACAATATCTGCGCCATACTTAATCAGGGTTATTCTTTACAAAGCCGGCATGGGCACTTTTCCACAGGATTTAAAAAAATGCCCGTTATGGCAGGCACAGCTGGCCAGAATTGTGACTTGCGATGATAATTATTATACAGGTGGAGTTGACATCATAAGTGGTGCGAGCATGAAAAATGTGCCTAATATTCTCTGGCTTGAGGAGATCCGGAAAGAAGATATTATCTCAGTCGGGGGAAAGGGGGCGTCTCTTGGCGAGATGGCGTCCCTTGGTCTTCCTGTACCGAGAGCTTTTGTGGTCACTGCTCAGGCATTCCGCAGGTTTTTAGTCGAGGCCAATCTTGAAGAGAAGATATTCTCATCTTTCGAACGTCTCGATGTTGAGGACAACGAGGCGCTGGAAAAAGCGGCCGACAATGCCAAAAATCTGGTGATGAAGGCAAAGATGCCGGCGATCATCAAAGAAGAGATCAAAAAGGCGTACAAAAAAATGTCAGCCGAAGATCTCATTGTCGCAGTGCGCTCAAGCGCAACCGCAGAAGATCTGCCGGACGCGAGTTTTGCCGGTCAGCAGGAGACCTATCTCAATATCAAAGGAGAGGCAAACCTCCTTGAATCAGTCCAGAAGTGCTGGGCATCGCTCTACGGGGCACGGGCGATCTACTACCGCTCAAAGCAGGGATTCGATGACCACACGGTCAATATCGCAGTTGTCGTCCAGCAGCTGGTTCACTCAGAAAAAGCTGGCGTCATGTTCACCTCCCACCCGATCACGGGCGAACCACAGACCATCATCGAAGGCTCGTGGGGACTGGGCGAGGCAGTAGTATCAGGTTCGGTCTCTCCTGACAAATATGTCTTTGACCAGCGGACCGAAAAGGTCACAGACACGCTCATCTCAAACAAGAAAATCGAGATTATTGCAGATGGCCAACACGGGACAAAACTGGTCGATGTTGCTCCAGCCCGGCAGGACGAACGGGTGCTCTCGGACGCAGAAGTTGCAAAGCTTGGCATGTACGGCAAGATTGCCGAGAATCATTACGGCATTCCGCAGGATGTAGAATGGGGAATTGTTCAAGGGACTTTTTATATCCTCCAGTCCCGGCCGATCACCACCATCGGTGCAAAAAAGGAGAATAAGAGTATGTCCGGACAGAAAGCAGAAGCAAAGATCATCTTAAAGGGTCAGGGGGCAGCGCCCGGTATTGCATCAGGCAAAGTCGTAGTCATAAGGGATGTAAAAGACACTGGTTCAGTCCGGGAAGGCGATATCCTTGTCACAAAGATGACAAACCCCGACATGGTGCCGGCGATGCGCAAGGTGTCTGCGATCATCACCGATGAAGGCGGGATGACCTGCCATGCGGCGATTGTGAGCCGTGAACTGGGCACGCCGGCAATTGTGGGAACAAAGACGGCAACAAAAGTGCTCACGAACGGGCAGTTGATCACAGTCGATGGCGAGAAGGGACATATCTATGAAGGGTTACTCCCACAGGCACCCACCCCGGTACAGGGTGCAGCTCCTCAGCGACTGGTTGCAGGACACTCCTCGATCATCACCGCAACCAGCGTAAAGGTGAACGTCTCCATGCCTGAAGCAGCAGCACGTGCAGCGGCAACCGGTGCGGACGGCGTAGGGCTGCTCCGGATCGAGCACCTGATCCTCGGCCTGAACAAGACACCGGGCTGGTTTATTGCAAACAACAGGGAAGAAGAGTTCGTAAAAGAGCTCCACGAGGGGATTAAAACAGTTCTCGACGCGTTTCCAGGAAAACCCGTCTGGGTGCGGACACTCGATGCCCCGACGGATGAGTTCCGGAACATGCAGGGGGGCGAAACCGAGCCGCACGAACACAACCCGATGCTCGGCTGGAGAGGTATCCGGCGCGATCTCCAGAGCCCCGACCAGTTCCGTATGCAGGTGGAAGCGTTCAAACGCCTCTGGAAAGAGGGGTACGACAACCTCGGCATCATGTTCCCCATGGTCTCCCACCCCGACCAGTTCCTTGCGGCAAAAGAGATGATGCGGGCCTGTGGAGTCGATGTCGAGAATGTTACTCTCGGTATAATGATCGAGATCCCGTCAAGTGCGATCATGATCGAGGAGTTCCTCCGGTGCGGGATCCGGTTCGCCTCGTTTGGGACAAACGACCTTGTCCAGTACACCCTCGCAATCGACCGCAACAACGAAAATGTGGCGGACATGTACCAGCCCCAGCACCCGGCGGTGCTTCACCTGATCCACACAGCAATCCAGCAGTGCAGGGCCTACAATGTGGAATGCTCAATCTGCGGGCAGGCCGGTTCAGACCCGAAGATGGCCACATGGTTAGTTGAGCACGGTATCTCGAGCATCTCAGCAAACATCGATGCGATCGTAAAGATCAGGGAAGCAGTTGCCCGCACAGAAAAGCGTATCATACTCGAAGCCGCGAGATCAAAAGATGCTGAATAAGGGTTGTTCAAAAGAAGAACTCTTCTCTTTTTTATACCAAAAAAAAACAGAAGATCTGGATTACGATTACATCCTGAGCTCCATGTGCACGCTCCCCCACCCGGTTGCTGTGCGGGCACACTGCATGTTCATGGAGACCAACCTTGGCGACCCGGGCCTTTTTCCCGGCACTGCGTCCCTTGAACAACTTTTGATAAAGCGATTCGGGGTTCTCTATCACTGCCCGGATGCAGGGGGGTATGCCACCAGCGGAGGCACCGAATCCAATCTCCAGGCACTTCGTCTGGCAAAGGTCCTGATGAAAGAAATTACCTACCCGAATGCCGTAGTCCCGGAATCAGCGCATTTCTCCTTTAAGAAATCCTGCGATATCCTTGGCATTGAACTGCGGGGGGTGCCCCTTTCCGATGAACTGCGGATGGATGCTGATGTTGCAGCAGAACAGATCGACAGCAACACGATAGCCCTCGTAGGGATTGCAGGCACTACCGAGTATGGCATGGTCGATCCCATCGCAGACCTCGCAAAGATCGCGTACCAGCATAATGTGTTATTCCACGTAGACGCAGCATTCGGCGGTATGGTGATCCCGTTCCTGGATAAGCCGATCCCGTTTGATTTCTCGCTGCCCGGCGTAACTACGATCGCTGTCGATCCGCATAAGATGGGGATGAGCACGATTCCTGCCGGCTGCCTGCTCACACGGGAACCAGATATGCTCAATGCCCTCAACATCGATACTCCGTACCTCACGGTGAAACAGGAGTTCACCCTTGCCGGCACCCGGCCGGGGGCACCGGTTGCCGGGGCGCTTGCCGTGCTCGATTACCTTGGGGTTGAGGGCATGCGGGCGATCGTATCAGGGTGCATGAAGAACACGCACCGTCTGATTGCCGGTATGGAAACCTTTGGCTTTATGCGGGCAACAACACCCGATGTGAATGTTGCAACATTTGTCGCAAAGAAAGAAGATATCCCGGCGCCATGGAAAGTCTCATGGACGAGACCGGGACACCTGCGGATCGTCTGTATGCCCCATGTGCACAGCGAACGCATTGAGGCATTTTTAAAAGATATAGGTGAATTACATGCTTGACAGACTGGTAAAATCCTTAGAAACATGCCCCATGGTGAAACGGGGGGAGTACAACTATTTCATCCACCCGATCACCGATGGTGTACCGATCGTTGAACCCGCATTGCTCCGCGAGGTCTGCACCGCGATGATCAAGGTGCTGGACTTACATAACGTAGACAAAATCGTGGTCGTGGAAGCGATGGGCATCCACATCGGTTCGGTGCTCTCCACGATGACCGACATCCCGATGACTATCATGCGAAAGAGGGTATACAACCTCCCGCACGAAGTCCCTGTCCACCAGACCACCGGATACTCAAAAGGCGAATTGTATCTCAATGGCGTATACAAGGGTGACCGGGTCGTGATCATCGATGATGTGGTGAGTACAGGAGGCACCATGATTGCACTCTTAAAAGCACTCGAGATTGCCGGAGCCGAAGTTGTCGATGTCTGCATCGCAATCCAGCGTGGTGATCCGGATATCGGAAGGCCCTACAAATCACTGGTAAAGATCGAGGTTGACGAAAAGGTGCGTGTGGTTGAACGATATCTCTGATCTGGTCAACCGGTTAAAACAGCGGGGGGCACGAAAAGTTGCCCTACAGTTTCCCGCCGGACTCAAGCGACGGGGCGCGGAGTATGCCGCTCAGCTCAGGGCAGCAGGTTTTGGAGTGATCATCAGCGGCGATCCCTGTTATGGTGCCTGCGATCTCGCGCTTGACACCCTTTCCCATGCCGATGTGCTCGTGCATATCGGGCATACGCCGGTAGATGAGCGGGAAACTGTCATCTTCGAGCCCTACCCGGTAGATTTTGATATCGCCATACTGGCAAACGCACTCCCGCTCCTCAAAGAAAAGACCGTGGGGCTCGTCACCACCGTGCAGCACATCCACCTGATTCCCGCAATGGAATCGTTCCTGCGGGAGAGGGGAATTGATGTGCGGGTAGCAGACGGGGGAACACGGGCACCGAACCGTGGGCAGGTGCTCGGTTGCAGCTTTGCCGCAGCCCGTTCAACACAGGCTTTGGAAATTCTCTTTGCAGGCACCGGTGTCTTTCACCCGATCGGGATTGCCCTTTCCACACGAGCACGGGTGATCGCACTCGATCCCCTGACCGGGATTGCACAGGAAGTGAGCGGAGATGCACTCCTGCGCCGGCGTTTTGCGGTCATGGAGAAGGCCCGTGATGCAGAAAGTATCGCAATCATCGTGAGCTCCAAGAGCGGGCAGGAGCGGATGGCACTCGCAGAGCGCCTTGTGGCACTATCCAAAAAAGCAGTGATCGTCACGATGCGGGAAGTGGACCCCGACGAACTGCTCAATCTGGGGTTTGCCTGCTATGTGAACACCGCCTGCCCCCGGCTTGCCTACGATGACCAGGTGCGCTTTCCCGCTCCTGTCCTCTCACCGCAGGAGTTCGAAATTCTCTGCGGTGTTCGGACATGGGATGATTATGCAATTGACGAGATCGTATGAAACTAAAACAACTTGAGATGACACTCCAGAAGGCGGCAGGGTATGCGAAACCCAGGCCATCACTCGAACAATACATGACCCCCGCCCCTCTTGCCGCCCGCATGCTCTACCATGCGCTGATGAAAGGCGATATCGAGGGGAAGAATGTCTGCGATCTCGGGAGCGGGACCGGGGTGCTCGCTATTGGTGCTGCACTCCTTGGCGCTGATTCGGTAAAAGGTGTGGAAAAAGATCCCAATGCCGTGGTAGTGGCACAGGAGAACGCGACTCTCCTTGGTGCCGATGTGGAGTTCATCACGGCAGATGTCCTGGACAAGACACTCCCGGAGAAGATCGGCCCCTGCGATACTATCGTCATGAACCCGCCGTTCGGGGCTCAGAAGATCCATGCCGATCGCCCGTTCATTGACCTCGCCCTCACCGCTGCACCGGTGGTGTACAGTATATTTAATGCGGGGTCTACCCCATTTATAAAAGCCTTCATCCGTAAACGGGCCGAAGTTTCTGAACAGGTAGGCGGTGCATTTGCCATCAAGCGCACCTTTGCCTTCCACACAAGAGACGTACTGGAGTTCGAGGTTGAGATCCTACGATTGATACGGAAACAATAACCCAGCCAAAAAGTACGAACCGGACCATCGCCGGACTTGCCGCTGCTCATATGGTCACAGACATCTACATGCCGGTGCTGCCTGCGATACTTCCCCTGCTGATCGCAAACAACGGGTACTCGTATTTTACCGCGGGACTCTTGATCACAGCCTACAATGTCACCTCATCATTCACCCAGCCGGTGCTCGGCTGGCTCTCTGACAAAAAGGGCCTGACGGTCAACATCAGCATCAGCCTGCTCATCTCGGCGGTATTTGTCGCCCTGATGGGTGTGACACAGAACTATTACCTCATCATGCTGTTAGCTGTGCTCGCTGCACTTGGCCATGCCTGTTTCCACCCGGCAGCGCTCAGCATGGTAAGCCGGCTCTGCACCAGTGAGAACCGGGGCCGGCTCACATCGTACTTTGTGGTCGGGGGAAATCTCGGTTACGCGATTGGCCCGGTACTTGCCGGGGCTCTTGTCTGGTGGCTGGGACTGGCCGGTCTTCTCTTTCTCGTGCTGCCGGCAATTGCCATGGCATTTGCCTTAAAGTACGTCCTGCCCGGAGGAATCATAAAAGCCTGTGCTGATAAAGCCAAACATCTTGATTCTGAACATCCCACGTCAAAAAAGCCGTTCATCATCCTGATGATCGCCACCATCCTTAGAGCATGGGCGATCTTTGCTGCGATCACCTTCCTGCCGATGTACCTGGTCTCGCAGGGCTATGATCTGGTGATGGCGAGCATGATAGTCACCCTGATGCTGCTCACCGGTGTGGCCGGGCAGGTTGCAGGGGGGCATTTCTCGGACCGGTACGGGAGAAAAGAGTTCATGATCTTCGGGCTTGTGCTCTCCATCCCCCCGTTCTGCCTCTTCCTCCTGACGGGCGGGATCCTGTCAGTCATTGGCCTGATCCTCTTTGGGTTCTTCCTCTGGTCCACCTTTGCAGTCGCTGTCGC
>JAURZP010000193.1 GCA_030653335.1 Methanoregula sp.
ATTTCTTTCTTGGTATTTGCGTTTGTACTCTTTGCTATGGTTTTCCTGGTAGCTCCGGTAGCGGCGGATAAGTACATAGTAACCTCGAATTCTTACGCACCTGTTGCCGGGAATGATGTAATCATAACAGCCCAGCTGAGCTTTGATAATAGCACTGCGAATGCAACGGTAGGGAATGTAGTTACCTGGTCAAAGACAGGTACCGGTGGTTCTTTTTTGGCATTGACCAGTATTACCAATGAGGCTGGTATCGCTACAGTGAATTTCACCACTGGCACTGTGGCTGGCACTGCATATACTATTACCGGAACTGATGAGGGCTCATCAACCGGGACCAGCACTGCTATTACCACAGTCGCAGGTGCAGCAACGCAGATTGCAGTGAACGCAGGAAACAACCAATCAGCTCCCGTGAATACTGCAGTAACTATCCCGCCAAGTGTCATTGTCAAGGATATGAATAACAACCCGGTGAGTGGGGCACCGGTCAACTTTGCTGTACCTACTGGAAGTGGCTTAATATCGGGGACATCAGCAACGACTGGTTCGAATGGTATAGCAGCAGTAGGGAGCTGGGTACTAGGTCCAACTGCCGGAACGCATACCCTGACAGCAACAAGCGGATCGCTGACAACTTCTTTTACTGCAAATGCTACAACAGCAACCACAATGACCCCTACCCCTACCCCCACCCCCGCATTAAATTCAACCGCAAACGGCAGCATCTATGTTCAATCCACCCCCACCAGTTCAAAGGTGTTCCTGAACAATGTCTATCATGGTTATACCCCGATGACCCTCTATAACATCACCCCCGGTACCCCACTGCTGACAGTGCGACGCGCTGATTACAATGACTGGTCACAGAATGTTGCTGTGACTGCCGGTAACACCACCTCAATAATCGCGTCACTCGTTCTTACTCCTGAAGTGACCACTGCCACCGTAACTACTCCCAAAACAACTGTGACAACAGTGAAAACCACCGCAAAGTCAACTTCGAAAGTTCCCACCCCATGGCCGAGCGATACACCGACACCGGCCTCGCCCGTTGGTGTTCTTGTGATCCTTGGTGCGGTTGGTGTCGGGCTTATCGTAATCAGGAAATTGTAAACCCTTTTTCTTTTCTCCAAATTGGAGATTATAGTCTTTAACATAACAAATTTAAATTATTATCCAAGAACTTTCCACACCATTTTTTCGCAAACGATAATTGAAATCCCAATATAAAAAACGTTTCTTGGACCACATCAGCAATTTCAATACGGTCATTGAGACATTTCTCAGATAACACTCTTTTGATGCTTTTCCAGATGTATTCTATAGGATTCAAATCTGGACTATACTTTGGAAGGTTAACGAGGATAATATTCATTTTTTTTGCTTTTACCTCCACCGCTCTGGCTTTATGAACGGAATAGTTGTCAAGAATAAGGCAAATGGTACCATATGGATTTTTATTTCGAACTTCGTCTAAAAACTCACAAAAATCATTTGTTCTAGTGCGTTCTGGGAACGTGATAACACTACATCCATTTATCAAATACGCCCCCACAGAATTTACACGGAGATATGCAGTTTTTTTCTTGAGTACGGGTTTTGCATATGACCAAAATCTAACGGTATTAGGATTGACTTCCTGTGATGTTTCGTCGACAAAACCAAGGATAAGTTCTTCATTTTGAAATTTGGATATTACCTCATCGAGTTTTTTTTAGGATCTCTTCTGCATTATCTGGTCGTCGAATATCCTTGACAAAAGGTTTCCCATAATGCAAATTTTTCCCGCGTAATATCCTCCAAATGTGCATATCCGAATATTCCACTTCTAATTTGGTTTTGATATATTTTTTTACTTCTTTCGAGGTAATTGGATCATGATCCTTGATGTATTGATCTAAAAGTTTCTGTTGTTCCGATGTTAGTTTGCCAGGAGCGCCTCCGTCAAATTGAGGAATTAAATTTTCATATCCCCCCTCGTTCCACCGTTTTAACCATTCGTAACCCGTCGGAACAGATATGCAGACTTTTTCAGATGCTTCCTCAATATTGTCCCCTAAATAGAGATGGTGAATGAAATATAATCGCTTTAAAACTCGTACTTCGGTTTCGATTTTTTTTATGCGATCCTCTAATTCATCACGTGTAATCACGCGCTTAATCGAATAAACTTGTTTTCTTGCCATCAATCATATATTATTTTATTATTTAAAAAAGTTATGTTATTTACTATAATATGCATTCTGTCTGTTTTCATGTCAAAGTCAATAAAAGACATAAATAACAGTCAGCCTATTGTTCTCTATTCATATCTTCTGATGATCACAGAGAGGAATGGTGCAATGGAAAAACGGATCTTTACCGTATTACAAGTATCCTTTGTCTGTATTGCCGTTCTTTTCATCCTGCCGGTTGCTGCGATAACATTACCTGTCGCGGGATTTGTATCGAACACGACATCAGGTACCACACCTCTGCATGTTCAGTTTACTGATGTATCTGTGAACTCGCCGACTCAATGGATCTGGTCGTTTGGCGATGGAGACACCTCTGATGCACAGAACCCCTCTCATACATATACACAAGCCGGTACCTACACCGTCACACTTGCTGCAACTAATTCTATGGGCAGCGATATGGTGACAATGACCGGATATGTAACTGTGGAAAAAGCGATTCTCGCTCCGGTTGCGTTGTTTGTATCGAACGTGACATCAGGAACCGAACCGGTTGCTGTCCAGTTCCTGGACATATCCACAAATTCTCCAACATCAGAAGTCTGGGAATTTGGAGACGGTGGCATTTCCACAGGATCGGGTCCATTACATATCTACAAGAATGCTGGTGTCTACACAGTGACACTCACTGCAACAAATGCTGCCGGCAGCAATACGATCACCCGGCCCGGGTACATCACGGTGGGAGCACCGTTCACTGATGCTCCGGTCGCACGGTTTGTCTCCACTGTAAACTCCGGGACTGTGCCACGAACTGTCCAGTTCATCGATGCATCCACGAACTTTCCGGTCTCGTGGATCT
>JAURZP010000203.1 GCA_030653335.1 Methanoregula sp.
GCAGATAACGGTGTGGATTGTCATGGGACTTGCTGGTTGATCGACTATCTTGCAAATCAATCCCTGATTTCATTCACTGAAGCAATTGCTGCATATGATCTGATACGAAAAAACCGGCGAAATCCTCCCTTTGATGAGTGCAAAATCCTTCTTTTTCAATGGAAACAACGGCAAAAAATGGTGGAATGATGAGAGTTCAACAGTCAAGGGGTGAACTTTTCATGTAAAACACCCCTTATTTTCCACCCCCCTCCTGGTCGACCATCTCCTGCACATCGTCATGCCGGTGACTTTTAAGAACGAACAGGCACCTCCGGGTTCACCCGCCGATCGTATTCATCGTGCGTTTCAACAATTACGGTATACTGGTGCATAAAGTTCCGCTTAACCGTGATCAGGAATACGGTTTTACATCACCGACAAATGTCGACCCATTTAACTTTTCCCGGATTCCACGGGATATGGGAGTTCGACATGCCAGCAGCAGGTGAAGATACCAAATCAATGACGAACGTTTGGAAAAAGACAAACGAACAACAATTGCTTAATGAATTGGAGGATGAATATGGATTTCCCCGGGCTACATGTCGTTCTCTGGTCCAGCTCATGCATGAATTTATTGAAGACAACTATGGCAACCTCAGGAACGATAACCAGATCATCTATCATGCGGTCAGCAGTGATGAGCCCCCCGAAAAAATGTATTTATGAGAATTTAAGTTTAAAACGCGGGAATATTTTTCTTGAAATTTATTTGCGCAGATGAATCTTATGGTTAAGGAGTATTTGGGGACTGAGCGTGCCGCAATGGGATGGGCTTAGGGGATGGTTTGAATAAATCCCGGTTATTCAGATAAAAAATGGGGTGTTTCCCTATTCGGCAAACAATTTTTAATGAATGACTAATAATAATTATTTAAATATTCCTCAATGATTTTTATCTGTTCTTCTGAATTCATTGTATTCCCCGGAATTCTGGTGGTGTTATGCGTACACCGATACGACCATTAATTTTTAAAAAATCAAGCGTTCGAGTCAGCAAATATGTTCCCTTCAGATTACTTTGTCTAATTATATAAGATAGAGATATTTCTAGATTACGTATTTCTTCACCGCATCGAGTAAATTTTCTGCAACCGGGACCGTAGATCCATTCAGGTGATGCATCTCATCCTTACCATGTCCTGTGAGAACAAAAATTGTCCGACAGTTAACTGCGTTCCCCGCAACGATATCCGAAAATTTGTCGCCAATCAAAAATGATGTTTTTAAATTGATCTGATGTTGTTTTGCAGCCTGAATAATCATACCCGGTTGTGGTTTGCGACATGTGCATACTTCACGGTACTTCTCAATACTACCATCCGGATGGTGAGGACAATAATATATTGCATCGATGTGTGCACCCTCCAGGGATAACTGCCGTTTCATCTCTTCATTGAAAAGGGCAACATCGCGTTCCTGGTAATACCCTCTTGCAATTCCGGATTGGTTTGACACTACGATTACCAGATAACCCCATTCATTGAGCAGCCGGATTGCTTCACCACTCCCGGGGATAATCCGGACTTGATCGACCCTGTGGGCGTAATGGGGAGGATCTTCGGTGATTACTCCATCCCGATCGAGGAATGCTGCTTTATTCATATCCGTACCAGTTGGCATATGATTTGAGAAATGTGTTATGAATGATATAGTGAGAAAGGGGTATCATGGAAAGTATCGTATTTTTTCTGCGGTTCGCCAATTGCGTACTTCTTGCCGAGTCCACGGACACGGATGGCGATATTTTTATCGGTCATGAAGGGGGATCTCCTTTGTAGTCAGCATGCGCTTTCCATACCGATAACCAGGGAACACGTGAGAAGTCTTTATCGTTAGAGGCTATGTGCGAGATATTATGGGTATAAGCAAATGCAGCGATATACGCATCTTTCGCAAGTAAATTGTATTCCTTTGCAATGTTTAAAGATCTCGTAAAGGTATGCTCTTTTTCGCTGATTATTGAACAATTTATCTGGTATAGATATGCAATATCAATCCATGTCTTCGACAGGGAATGTAAAATCCCAGGTTCTTTTTTGACTTTATTAATGACGTCCCTTGGATTTTGTCCAATTCCATTTTCGATCAGTTCTGCAATCATAAATCGATGAAGAACTTCATTAATGACAATGGTTGGGATAAATCCGGATATTTCTCCCATTTCAATTCTCTTGAGTAATCTCCTGGAAGGATCACCAAAAACGTCATGGGCGAGTGCAGCATAGAT
>JAURZP010000087.1 GCA_030653335.1 Methanoregula sp.
CTTTTTGCTGACCGGGATATGACCGTAAAAGATGATCTTAAACATTTGAAATCCTGTATCGCCGACATCCCGCACCCGGACACATCGTTTGAAGCCGGTCAGGCACTCGTCAGCGTGTATGGATGGGGAAGAACACGCAACGCAGCATTTTCTTTGCTGGATAAACATATTAGCACCGTTAAACAATACATACGGTGATGGTTTCTGCAAAAGACGTGCTTTATGATCCGGCTATAAGGGCATATCTTCACCGTATGATCGGCGATGAAGGGCTCAACCTTATTGAACGGTACCCCGAAGAAGGCGAGCACAGCGATGAAGACCTTGCCGCAAGTACGGGTATCAACTTAAATACCGTGCGGCACACGCTCTACACCCTGTATGAGAAAAGGCTGGCCGAATATCACCGTATCAAGAACAATGAGACCGGCTGGCTTACCTACCTCTGGCAGCTCCGGCCGGATCATATCTACGATGCGATACGCGAGGATATGGGACTCGTGTTGGAAAAACTCTCACGGCGCGAGAAGTACGAAGAAGAGAACGACTTTTTCATCTGCAAGGACTGCCACATCATATTCACCTTTCCCCTTGCAATGAACAATGAATTCAAATGTCCTGCATGTTCAATGCCGATGGGGCATTTTGACAATGAGATGCTCTTAAAAGCGCTCAAGCATCGCATCGACTCCATCAAAGAGTCGCTCGGCCATGCCTGATCTAACGATCGAAAAATTAAAAAAAATGCTGCGCGAAGCCGGATGCAGCACAAAAATCATAGATCACTGTCTGGCAGTTACGGATTGTGCGTGTGAGTACGCACAAGCCAACTCCTCTGTAGATTTTTCTCTGGTGCAGACCGGTGCGATGCTGCATGATATCGGGCGGGGAAGCACCCACTCGATCGCACACGCTCAGGTTGGGGCTGATCTCTTACGAGCCAGAGGTTTTTCTGAACAGATTGCCCGGATAGTTGAATGTCATACCGGTGCCGGGCTGACTGCTGATGAATGTTCATTGTTGGGACTGGTTCCACGGGATTGTATCCCTACAACAACTGAAGAGAAGATCGTATGCCATGCGGACAACCTGCTTGCCGGTGCCAGACGGATGAGCATAGGGCATAGCATAAGTTCATCATTTCATTTGCCCCGCAGGGTGAGAAAGAGAATGTACCAGCTTGCAACAGAAGTCGAGCTGCTCTGCAAATAAAAATATTAAAAAAAAATTAGTTCCCTGCCGGTTATATGATAACCTGTTTTACCTGCGGCAGTGCACGGATCTTTTCAATAACGCCGTTTGGCAAAGGATCTTCTATGATGATGACCAGTTTTGGCTCTTCAGAGAATTGCGGATCGGTAACAAATATCTGCCGTATGGAAAGGTTGTGATCGGATAGTACGCGTACAGCAGATCCAACAATCCCGCGCTCATTGGCATTTTTGGGAAGCACGGTAATGACCGTAAACCCGAGCGATTCAGCAACCCTGCTTAAGTCAGGAGTTGCCCGCATATTCAGAAAGATATCCCTAAGATACGGGCGCTCGAGTATGCGATGTGCGGTGGAGTCCACAACCCGCCGATCTGAACCGATCGCTTTTGCAACAGCGGTTGCCGGCATCTCTATTCCATTGCAACTGATTCGCCCGTCCTCTGTCACCCCAAAACCATTTTCTAAAAGGAACCGCACCACCCGGCTCTGGGAAGGCGAATCTGCAAATTCAATGATGATTTCAGACCACATACACACCAATAAGAAAAGCGCATATAAATATACATCTATGTTGTTTTCGGGCCATCATGGTACGAGAAATCAGCGCTGGATCAAAAGTTCAGGCAATCATTTGTATCCGCACCGGTGTCAATCCATATCCCACTTCATTACCGCGTAACCGGTAGCACATTAAACAGAACATTCTTTTAGATGGACAACCTCTTTGTTATGGCACAAAAGCGGGGGTAGCCAAGCCCGGTCAAAGGCGCCAGGTTGAGGGCCTGGTCTCGCAGGAGTTCTTGGGTTCGAATCCCATCCCCCGCATCTCTCTATTTTATGACTTTTTGAAAAGATCGCTCACAAATCGAATCAAACACAGGTTTGATAATCTCACACAAGAATAGTTATTGTACAATGCCCGAGCTTATCAAACGGAAATGCAAAAATCCTGATGCTTATCTGGATGAGCAGGACCTAAAAGACATTGCCGAATCTCAAGAGGCTATCAGACAGGGACGGGTTTACACCTCTGAAGAAGCAAGGGTTA
This sequence comes from Methanoregula sp., assembly GCA_030653335.1. GTDB lineage: Archaea > Halobacteriota > Methanomicrobia > Methanomicrobiales > Methanospirillaceae > Methanoregula. The sequence goes on from JAURZP010000087.1 coordinate 2,262, forward strand.
TGCTCGGTCTTCGATGAAATATTCCCTCTTTTTGACTGATCCGGCTATAAAGGATTTAGGCAAACTGCCAAAACCTACTGCACAGAGAATTTTTGATAAAGTCAAATCGATAGGAAATGATCCTTACCGTACTGCAGAACGATGTGAGGGATATCCGTATTATCATCAGCGTATCGGAGCCTATCGCGCTATTCTTGAAATTGACGATTCCACATTATTGATCACAGTGCATAAAGTAGGTCCCAGAAAGAAAGTGTACGATCGGTGATGGTTCCTCACCATCAAAAACGGCCTTTTTCCCACTTGGTGCATACATTCACCCATCAACCGGACGATCTACCAACAGTACCGCGATCGCGAGGTCTGCCGCTATCCCAAATTATTCAAAAAAATCAAAAATTTATGAGCGGGACTTGACATGGATTTCCACTTTTTTCCCGGTTGTCCCTCGATACAAGCGTGAGAATTTCCCGGTTTCTTTTTACATTTCTCTTTCTCACACCATAAACAAAACACATATCATGAATCATCGATAACTGAACATGTCATGAAATACTACACTCCGCTCCTGTTACCAGTACTCCTTGTAATCCTCATCCTGTCTGCCGGCTGTATGGATACTTCGCCTGACCCATCACCTCCTTCCGGCGGTTCGTCCACTGCCGTTACGGGTGCCGGTGGCATCCGTGTGGAGGCCAGCCCAATGGATGCCGTGCTTGCGTCTACGTACCTCCAGATGTCCAACCTCAATATGACAGTCATCGATTTCGAAATCACAAACCCCTCAGACAGCCCCAAGACGGTCACAGTGGAATCAGAGATCCCCGGCTATACCGAGAAGGCGTTCAGCACCGTCGTGGTCCCAGCCCGAGGGAAGATAACTGTCGGGCAGACTCCATCACTCCGCCCCAGCGCAATTCCCACAGAAATGACATCTGCCACACTACACTACAAGGTTGCCCTTGCTGATGGGACACGCATCGATGAGCAGACCAAACCACTCAAAATCTACGCAAAGGACACGATGGTCTGGAAGGTCTATGATGGCGCTGAATGGAATGAGATGACACCATTCATCGCCGCGTGGGTGACCCCGCATGCAGCAGAGATCGATCCACTCGTACGTAAGGCTGCCGAGTACCATCCCGACAAATCAATGAACGGGTACCAGTGCGGGGCCAGCTGCACAAATCAAGAGTGGGCAGATGACACTAATGCACAGGTGAAGGCGATCTTTATGGCGCTCAAGAACGATTACCAGCTCACCTATATCAACTCGCCCCTTGCCTACGGAAAGGAGATCGAAAACAGCCAGCGTGTCCGGCTGCCAAAAGATTCCCTGGCATCAAAATCTGCCAACTGTATCGATGGCACGGTCCTGTATGCATCGGCCATTGAATCCATTGGCATGAACCCACATGTTATCATACTGCCAACCCACGCGTTCGTCTGCTATGATACAAAGGATGACTCCACCGGTTATCTCAACTGCCTCGAGACCACAGTGACCCGCTCGGCAACGTTCGAAGAAGCAGTCGAGGCCGGGAATCAGAAATACCAGGAAGAGATCAATAACGGGAATTTCAAGTCTGGCGATTCGCAGGATATTTCCATTGCCGATATGAGGAAGGTAGGCTTACTCCCGATGCAGTGAACGGGTGCAAGTACAAAACCGGCGGGACTCTTACAATAGTCCCCTCCCAATTATTTTTTTTTATTTCCTTCAGGATGTATTCTCGCACCATAATCATTTTCATATTCGTGTCTTTCATTGCAGACATTCACGAATCAACAGGACGATCAAAATAGCAGAAACACAAATGGCAAAGTCCGCGATGAATGCAGGTGACCTCAATTAGGGATCGCTCAATCTCCGTGTCTTTTTCTTCGGTTTGCTTATTTTCCTGCGGCCATTGTCTCACGGATGCAGTGATTGATATTAATGAAGGCATCCATCAGTGTTTCGTGCATGATAAACCGGATATCCTGCGGCAACTCATTGATGAAAAGATAAAAAGACATGAAGTGGAAGGATTTGAAAAATCCCAAAAGAAAATACACTCACTTTTTTTGCCAGTGCCAATCTCCGGTAAAAATGGTATTCACTAAATAGATGTTGGGCGATATAGAGAAAGTACCATGAAATCCGCTGACAGTTCACAAAAGGAGAATCCGGTATGTCAACAATAAAAGTCCGATTACTTATCCTTACAGGACTTCTACTCCTCCTTGCTGCCACTGTCTTTCCGGTGACCGCTGCTTTCTTAGATCCCGTCAGCTGCCCGGGCTGCGGGATGGTATGGAAAGATACCTGTGTTCCGTTCGAGCGGAACAACGAAACTGCGTATAATGAGGAACTTGAGGCTTCCTATGTATCGATCGCAGCTAACCAGACACCGGTTGCGGATTTCAGCAGCCAATCGTGGAGTTCAGCGTTCCTTGCTTTGAATAACCTCATCAGAGAAAGGTATGCTTTTACGCAATGGAAATCCGTTGACTTTGATGCACTCTATGCAACCTATGCCCCGATGATTGTAAATGCCGAGAAAAAGCAGGACAAGGCCGCGTATTACCGGGCTCTCAGAGGATACCTGTTTGCTATCCCGGACGGACACGTGGACGTTCTGCCTACCATTGGTGATTTCGGCGCAAAGTATGCTGATATCGGTGGGGGATACGGATTTGCGGTGAGCAGGCTAGATTCCGGGACCGTAATTGTGAGTTATGTGGCAAACGGAAGTGCTGCTGATAGCGCAGGGATCCGGCCCGGGGATAGAGTGACTGCATGGAATGGCAAGCCCGTTATGGATGCCATCAACGCTACTTCCTATATCTGGGCGGTGAAGAAACCCTCAACTGCCGAGGGAATTTTACTCCATAAACAAAGGCTCCTGACAAGGGCGCCGCTCGGGACGCAGGCAACCGTTACGATAACGAAAAGTGACGGCTTAAATCCCCGGACCATTAATCTTACGGCCTATAATGACGGGGCCGACACCCTGATAAAGACCACAACGTTCTTAGGAAAACAGATCAATGATATCGGGGCTGCCAGTATCCTGACCGATATCAAGCCACAGATCAGCAATGATACGGTCACATACCGGACTCTGCCGGGCGGGTACGCATACATTGCAATCTACGAAGAATCTTATAATGTGTACCAGCCGTTTAAGACCGCGATGCTGGACGCGATTATGAAAAAGGCGCCGGGCATGGTAATTGACCTCCGGTACAACAGCGGCGGAGATGACAACATTGCGTCCTGCTTTGCCGGGTGGTTTGTGGAAAAGCCGGTCTTCTACGAATATGCCACAAAATTTGATCCGGGTTCTAAAAAGTTCACGATATTATCGGAAGCCTGGACGCAGCCACGGACAGACGGGTATCACGGGCCGGTGGCGGTGCTCGTGAGCCCGGACACGATCAGTTCCGGTGAAGGAGTCCCCATGGTATTTGCAAACTCCGGAACCGGTAAGATCATTTCCTGGTACGGCACTAACGGGGCATTTGGCATGAATGGCCTCCAGGCCGTTCTGCCGCTTGGCATGTATGTGGTCTTCCCAGACGGGGCATCGCTCGATAAGAACCGTATGATCCAGGTTGACAGCAATGCCTCTCTCACCGGAGGGGTATCACCGCAGATCCGTGTGCCAATCAATGAGGATACGGTTGCCCGGTCCATGGCCGGAGAAGATGTCCAGATGACTTACGCGCTTGAGTGGCTGGCTGAACAGCAAAAACCGCAAACTCCGGTGACAACGGTTACACCCGCACAGAAATCTTCTCCGGGGATCGCGATCATCGTTCTGACGATCGGTCTTCTTGTCCTGATCGCGGGACGGAAGTAATTTTTTTTCCGCGTTCTCCGGACTATAGATAACAAAAAAATGAAAATAGGGAAGTGACACAATCACTTTTTTCAGATGATCCAAAAAACCGTTAGTCAACCCTTCGGAACATTGATTGCCCGGTAAGGTATCTTCGGCATTCAGTGAATCAACTCGTCTGTTCCCGCCAGTTATTACGTTTGTCACAGGGTCACTTCAGCACGCTGACCTTAAAAGAGAAAAATATATCCCTTTCGATGAGAGAAGGTGCTATACGACGTTTTCGAGTTTTTCATGCCTTGCACAGTTCTCACAGAAGCAATGGATGATGCCCCGTTCACTCTGAAGCATGCCCATATCTGGTTTCTCTCAGCAATGGGGATCTTCCTTGACGGTTTTGATCTCTTTGTGATGTCGATTGCACTCCCGCTCATCATCGTCCAGTTCTCCGCAACGCCGCTCGAACAGGGCATTGTCGGTGCAGCAGCAGTTGTTGGTGCAATCTTTGGAGCGCTCATAGGCGGCAGGCTATGCGACCGGTTTGGAAGAAAGAAGGTCTTTTTGTTCGATCTCCTGATATTCATCATCTTTGCCGTCCTGTCATCCTTTGCCTGGAGCATTGAGTCGCTCATCATCTTCCGGTTCATGCTGGGTGTCGGCATCGGTGCGGATTATCCGGTCTGTGCATCGTATGTCAGCGAGTTTATGCCAAAACGGATCCGGGGTAGGATGCTGATCGCCGCATTTAGCTTTCAGGCTGTTGGTATCTTTGCAGCCGCAGCAGTCGGACTCTTCATCCTTGCCATGCACCCGTCCGAATCCGCATGGAGGTGGATGCTTGTTGCCGGCGCTGTTCCTGCAGTCGTAATCGTTCTGTTACGGCGGGGCATTCCGGAGAGCGCCCGTTGGCATATCCAGCGAAAGGAATGGAAACTTGCCATGGGCGTTGTCCGCTACATGATACCGGATTTCACCATGAAAAAACCGGTGAACCCCATCGATGATGTGGTTCAAATGAGATTAGAAAAAGTGCCGGTATGGCATTCTTACCTGAGATTGTACTCAGAACTTTTCTCAAAAAAGAACCTGCGCAGGACCATTCTCATCACAGTCCCGTGGTTTTTTATGGATTTTGCCTTTTACGGGGTAGGGATATTCACACCGATCCTGATTGCTGCTATGATTGGAACTCAGGGGGCCGGATTAAATTTCATTGCACAGGACTTTTACTCGACTGAGTATACGGTATTGCTCGACGTATTTTTGGTTATCGGTTTTGTTCTCAACATCCTCTTCATCGAGAAGATCGGCAGGATCCGGCTCCAGCTTGCAGGTTTTATCGGCATGGCAGCGGGCATGTTCATCCTTGCTGCATCCCAATCCGGTTCCCAGACCATCATCGCCATTGCGTTTGTCGGGTTTGGACTCTTTAACCTTCTCCAGAACTTTGGACCGAATGCAACAACATTTCTTCTCCCTGCTGAGCTCTTCTCTACCCGTCTTCGTGCAACCGCCCACGGATTTGCTGCCGGCATTGCCAAGGTGGGGGCCGCATGCGGAATCATCTTTGTCCCGTTGATGACCGCATCCTATGGGGTTCGTGATACCGTGATCTTTATGGGAATCATCTGCATCTTTGCCTTTGTCGTGACCTGGGTAACCCGGATCGATATGACAGGGCGCTCCTTAGAGGAGATCGAAGATGCCGGGTGATACATCTGCTCCATACGGATTAAAAAAACCTCGTCTGCCTTGACAATCGCCACCCCAGGCACGCCCGGATCATGCCGTGCATTTTTTTACGCATAAGTATCAGAGCAGGACCCTTGCTGCACCCGGACAGATATACGGGAGCATGAGTCATAATGGAATTTTTCTTACAATCCATAAAAAAAAGATTGTGAGATCCAGCGGTTTTTATTAGCAACAATGATCGGAGCCTGCACGATCCTAAAGAGCCAGAACCAGTCACACAACACCGGCTTTTTTTTGGGGGTGTCCTCTCAGCTACTTCTGCTACAACAATGCCTGCTGATCTTTAATATTAGCCTTTTATTATTCCCCGCGCTGCCTTTGTTAATCTCATCAGAGCGGGCAAGTTTTTTTTTACTGCGCCTGTATGTGACTGCACCAAATGCGGAATCATTATCCATTTGCTGTCGTAAAATATTACAGATTTTTGTTTCAAATCCACAGTAACAAGAGAACGGTTTGGTTAAAAAAAAAAGATGCGAATATCAGAAATCTGGCGCAACAAAATGGACACATCATAAAGGTTGTCCATTAGTATTATGGTTTAACGAAAATCATAGAATAGAAGATGACTGAGAAAAAGTACGAATCATTGAAGATCGAAAATATCGTTGCCTCTGGTGTGATTGCAGAGTCCATTGATCTTGTCCTGTTGTCAGAAAAGGTCAAGAACTGCGAACTCAACAAAAAACGGTTTCCCGGTGCGGTATATCGTATCGAGAAACCCAAAATTGCGGCCCTGATCTTTTCGACAGGAAAGATAGTACTCACCGGCATCCGTGACGATAAGGCATTAGCTGACGGACTTGCAATCGTCATGAAGTCGGTAAAAGGAGCCGGTATTGAGACACTCAAAGTGCCCAAAGTTGCAATCACTAATATGGTCTGTTCGTACAATCTCGGTAAATACATCAATCTTAACAAGGTAGTCATCACACTCAATGTCGAAAATATCGAGTACGAACCCGAACAGTTCCCCGGGCTTGTATACCGGATCAAAGATCCAAAGATCGTTGTTCTTATCTTCTCTTCAGGAAAGATCATTCTTACGGGTGGAAAGAACTTAGATGACATCAAGAGAGGACTTGACGTTCTCGAACAGAAACTCGAAAGCGCCCTTTAAAAAAAATATTTTTTTGGCTTTTAAAAAAATAATTTATCCGTATTGAGATAACAACGCCAACTTCATACAGCAATTGTTTTCATCAGTACGATTGCGCTTATGGGCCCAAGAGCAGATCAGGATTTACTATCCCGTAGCTTAAGGCAATGGACTTAAAAAAAATCCAATACTTCTTATCGGTTCCCCTATACCAACGGCGATGGCTCGCGGTCCCCGACAACGGGCAACTTTGTGGGTTTGATGAGGACGGGATCTTCTGATATACGGATCTTTTCGATGATGATCTCTTTTCCTTTACCAGTCATAGCAAAGACCGGAATCGAGATCCCTGCCTGCACCAGCGCAAGCGGTCCTGCAATCTCCCGGATGGGTCTGGATGCACAGGCAGTGACCAGCTCGGATGCCCCGACAAGCCGGGCAGCTTCTACTCTTGACAATCCGCTGACATGCACAGCCACAATGAGCGAGTGCGGGTATGCGGCGCGGATCGCCTCTGCCTCGGCCGGTGCTGCAACAGTGACTGCGATGCGCCGGAATCCTTTGAGATGTGCAAGGGCTACACCCGATTGCTGATCGATCCGTGCATTGTTCGGGTCAAGGACATATCCCCCGTTCTGTTCGATTCGTTCTATGACAGAACGATGCGGGGATGTTGATACGAGCCCTGACATCCTGCCGCCGATACCCTGAACCATTTCCGGTGTGGTGGCAACTACTGTGCCTGCACCATCGCAGGCGACAACTGCTGCGTCAAGCAACCCTGCCTTTATGCCAAAACTGATCAGTTCTGAAGCCCCAAACCCGACAAACGGTCGTGTATCCATTACTTCCCGTGCGGAGGTGCACATGCCAAATGCCCGGATCCGGTGCTCAATGTTTGCCTTCACCGCTTCTGTTGTGATCTCCGGCACTGGAAATGCAAACCGTTTTGCCAGCGGGCAGTCAGCGATGATCGGTTTTCCGACTTCGATTACCTTTCCATTGCGTACGATTACGCGGCATCTGCCGATCGCTTCGATGATATGCTCGTCCCGATTTGCCGTCATGAACTCAAGTCCTTAATGATAATACCCGGCATTGATATTTAGGTGCATGGTTGCGGGTGGACTTATTTTCATCCATGTCAGGTACGAATTAATATCAGACCCCAATACTGATATTTTGTATGGAAACCGGTTCGCGGCTCTGGGAGATCGATCTTTTCAGGGGCATTGCGATCCTGATGATGATCTTGTTCCATACGGTGTTCGATATCAGTTTTTTTGGGATTGCTCCGCTTGACGTTTCGACCGGTTTCTGGCGGTACTTTGCGTATGCAACCGCTTCGCTCTTCCTCTTGATCGTGGGAGTGTCGTTAATTGTCAGCCACGATAAGGCACAAAAAAAAATATCAGGAGTTCCCCTTGCGCTCAAATTTGTAACTCGCGGTATCTTCATCTTTGCGCTCGGGCTTTTGGTTACATTTGGAACATGGCTGTACCTGCGGGACGGTTTTGTGATATTTGGCATCCTGCACCTGATCGGTATCTCGGTCCTGCTATCGCCGCTCTTTTTCCGGTTCGGAAAGCTGAACGTTCTGATCGGACTTGCGTGCATCCCAGCCGGATGGATCATTTCGGGCATGAGCGGTCCGGCAATTCTGCTGCCATTGGGCATTATCCCGCCCGGCTTCACATCCGTTGATTATACGCCGCTCTTTCCCTGGTTTGGGATGGTTCTGATCGGTATGGGGATTGGAAAATTCCTGTACGCTGATGGTGAGCGGAGATTTAAGGCACCGCAAATACCGGAACTCGTCGTGACTCCCCTTTCATTTCTTGGGCGGCACTCGCTGCTGATTTATCTCGTGCACCAGCCGGTGATTATTCTTCTGCTGGCTGCGGTTACCGGGATGCCTCCCGTTTTTTCCGGTTTTATCATTTGACATCCCCTGTTCAGGCCGCGAATAGATCTCTGATTGCCTGTTATGAGATATTGCTCCCGAACGGTCATTCTACAATTCAGGATTCTATCAATAACTGAGATAAGACTTCGCCCCGGTTTTTCTTTAGTTGCTGAACCAGGTCAATCGTATCGCCCCAATCCATCCAGTCGTCCTCCTCTTCAAAGACTGCTCCAAATGCCCGGATTTTTTTATCAAATTCGCCATAATCCATTCCATATTTTCGCTCAAAACTCCGGATACGCTCTTCCATTCGGGATATTTTTATATCAATCCATTCGAGAACTACTGAAGTAAGCGCTTCATCTGGATCAGCTACCGGATAAAAAACCCCGATTGCCTGCTTGATTGCATCAGTGACCATAATATTCCTACTCTAATGAGTGACTTATCTCATTAACTCCTAATACGTTTTGTGTATTTATGGTTGTGGATGTAAAAAAAAAGTTCCGGACCCTCGATCGATAATCAAATCATGAACAAGTGGTCCGGACAATTGAGAGAATCATATACAAAAGCCGTTTTCTGGCGGTTATTATTCCACCGTGGCTCAACGTATAAATATGTGTATACACAATAATCCAGCATGGCAACAAAGACCATCAACATCAGGGAATCTGCGTATAATGCGCTCAAGGCACACAAGCGTTCGGCAGAGAGTTTTTCTGATGTGATCCTTCGTGTTACCGGTAATGAGGAGACCAATATCTGCGATTATCTCTACACGCTTGATCCTGTAGTGAGACAGGAGATCGCAGGAACCGTTGGTTCTGCAAAACGTAATCCCGACCGGATCAAACCAAAGAAGGTCTCACTGTGACAATTGTTGATACCGGTTTTCTTATTGACCTGATGAAGGGAGATTCCGGTGCAGAACAGATCGCTTTGGATAACAAACAGCTAAAAACAACTGCAATCAGCAGTGCGGAGTTTCTTACTGGTGCAAAGAGAAACGATAAAAAAACCGTATACGAAATCTCTGAAAAATTTATCCGGTTTTTCCCGGTTCTCCCGTTCGATGCAGAGTCCGCTGTCGTTTATGCCCGTATCGCTCATACCCTTTCCGGGACCGCCAGCCATATCTCCACCAGTAATGAACTGATAGCCGCAATCGCCATTCGCAACAATGAACCGCTGGTCACCCGGGACCAGCACTTTAGTGCAATTGAAGGACTGGACATAATCGCATATTGAGTTTGAGTGATCCCATGACCCGCTTATCCCCAACGCTTACCCTGATAATTGTAATCGTGTCCATACTTCTTACGACCGGTTGCACATCCCTTTTTGATACGACCAACCAGACCAATACCACCCCATCCCTGCAGCAGTTCCCGGCCAGCTACAAAGTGACCATCGCCCAACCGGATGGCACATCAAAATCCATAAAAATGGATACCGATGTGTATAACATAGGAGAAGTTGTAGAATTTTCAGTTGTCAATGAAGGTGCAGGAAAACTGAAATGTCTAAATGATCCCCCGACATTCTCGGTAAAATTCCAGACCAGCAACGGGAAATGGGTTACCCGGATGGGAACGGATAAGCCGGTTGAAACCAACAAAACCTATCTCGAACACGGTAAATCAACGCAGATGGAGAGGTTCATTACCACCGGCTGGGAACCCAACCGGTACCGCATCGTTTCGGACTGCGGAGTATACAGGGAATTCCTATTGCGTCCTGCACCAACACCGGTTCCAACCGTCTGCCCACCACAGGTAAGTGGATATTTATGGGTTCGCATAAACCCGATCGATGACCAGTATGCAGGTAAAAAATTCTCCATACAGGGGACTACCAACCGGGCAGCAGGAGAAGAACTCAGATATCTGGTATTTCCCAGCGGAATGCTTCCAAAAGATCTGAATCAGGGCGGCGAAAAACCCTTGTCAACAAGAGTATCTGAAGGTGTGTGCGGAGAAAATGTATGGTCCGTTGAGGTCAATGAAAAAATACCTCAGGAATACTTTATCATGATCTCGGCAGGTTCCCAGAATGCTACGGCAATCAGGAGGTTTACGGTATCAGCAATACCCCCTCCATAATCTGCTCCCCTTCTTTGACTCTGCAACTGATCATAAGATAACTCCATCAAGATGACAGTCATAAAAAATATAAGAGATTAACAATCCATGCTCCTCAAAATATTCACCCTTACACTTGATCCGGTTGACCCGGTACAATTTTCAATAGCGGATATACGGGCTTACTTCACAGTAAAACTGGAAGAGTACACGGTTCTTAACAAGAGCAATGATACCGCATTCATTTACCGCTACCCTGCTGTGCAGTGTAAGCAGATAAAAAATACGCTGATAATTATTGGAATCAGCCAGGGTGCGGCATTGCTTGAACAACTCTCACAGGATCTAAATAAAATTTCGGCTGGAATAAATACCTGCACCATTCTTGAGCGGGATGCTGTTATCCGGAATGAAGAGTTTGGGATTTCTGACACAACCCACACGTATGAATTCCTGACGCCATGGCTTGCGCTCAACCAGCAGAATGCAAAGAAGTTCTATGATCTCAAAGGCAAACCAGACCGCGACGCATTCATACGCAGAATCCTTATTGGGAATCTCGAAACGCTGGCAAAATCACTCGGCTATAAAACTCCTGTGCCAATCACCTGCGAAGCGAAGATCCGGTTCCGTATCGACTGGATGGGGCGTGAAAATGTCATGGTATTTTTAGGTAAGTTTAAGACGAATCTGCGAATTCCGGATTATTTTGGTATGGGCCAGTCCGTTTCGCAGGGTTTTGGAACGATAAAGAGGATCCCGGATATTCCTGTTAATGAGGACGAATGAATACCGTGTGATGCAGGCACTTCCGGTTGTCAAATCTCAGAATGATTATTGAAATAATGATTACAAAAATAATCATTCTTGTTTTTTATAACCGGTACCCGACCAGACATCGGTCACTTCCGGGCCTTTCTCAACTCATTTAAGGATTTTTGCCACCACATTCCGGTTCAGCATTATCTTGTCAGTAGCTGGGATTCAGCCAACGGTAGCGGAATATTTTGTCTGTTCGGTTTCCATCACTACCGTTTGCCAAAATCCACCCAAAATGTTCACTTGTAAAAGGGCAGGACAGGATTATTTATTTACAAACCCGATATGTTATAAAAACCAAACAATACTCAGGACTTAAAAATACATGCTCTGGATTTTCTTAGCGCTCCTTGGTGCCATTACCAATGCCACATATTTCATCATCGTCAAGAAGTACATCACTGCGCTGGATCCAAAACTCTTAACCGGAATTGGATTTACGTTTGGCGGGTGCCTGCTGTTTTTATTGTCTGCCCTGCGGGGTTTTCCCTCGATTGGCCCGGATTTTTTTGCGGCAGTTGCCATTACATCAGTTCTGAATATCATTAGCCTGAGCCTGATCTTCAAAGCCCTCTCCTCATCCGACCTCTCGCTCTCTGTGCCAATGCTCTCATTTACACCGGCCATCCTGATTGGCACATCCTATATCATCCTGCATGAGGCACCATCCATGTTCGGGTTTGCCGGTATTTGCATTATCGTCAGCGGATCCTATGTGCTGAATATTGCACAGGAGCATGAACATTACCTTGACCCGATAAAAGCGATGATGCAAAACCGTGGCAGCTGGTATATGCTGATCGTTGCATTTCTGTTTGCCGTTTCGATCAATTTTGATAAGATCGCGCTCCTCAATTCAGATCCATTCCTTGGGATGGCCTTAACGGTCACTACGATTGGCATTGCATTACTTCTCATTTGTACATATTCCCACTATGCAGGCAGGA
>JAURZP010000218.1 GCA_030653335.1 Methanoregula sp.
TTTTCTTAAAGAGGGCTTTTGATAGCCGGTCAATGAAACCACCTCTCTTTCCTGCAACAGACTCTTCTTTAAAGGCCACACCCACCATATCGGATGCAATGCGTCTGATTGCCATTGATGCCGGTGAGTTGGGGAACTTACTGACGATTGGAACCCTTGCAGAGGAAGCCCTGCGCACATTAGCGTCTTCGGGAATAATGCCGAGCACTTTAACGCCGAGCACTTTCTCCATCTTTTTGGTGAGGATATCGGGATCATCCTGTTCGACGCGATTGATGATCGAACCGAGCACATGTCCGCCTACAACTTCGGTGAGAATTTTGATCTTGAGCGCATCGACAATGGAGGCAAGTTCAGGATTGACAACAAGGATCACTTCATCAGCAACTGAAAGAGGAACAATACCGTCCTTGCTGATGCCTGCAGGCGAATCAATTAACAGGTACTCGCAGCGTTTGACAACCTCGCCCATCACGTCCCGCATTTTGTCCTGATCGGCCTGCTGGAATCCTTGGAGGGAGATCCCGCTCGGGATTACCTTGAGTCCGGACGGTCCTTCGTATATCGCATCATTGATATTGCATTTTCCTGCAAGAATTTCATGCAGTGTGACCGGGGCATCCTGCAGGCCAAGGATAAGACCCACATTTGCCATCCCTATATCGGCATCCATGAGGTAGGTTTCTTTACCGAGTTGGGCAAGCATGGTTCCGAGATTGACAGAAACTGTTGTCTTTCCCGTACCTCCTTTTCCCGAAGCAATTGTGTAAACCTTGACCATCGGACACCTTATGGTGATAGCTATTTCTGTTTTATTGATATAAGATTACCCCGAAACTCTCACTTTTGTGTTATATCCCCCCGTTTAAAATAACTTTTGTATCTGCTGCGATCTGCTTCATGATCTTTAAAAAGGAAAATCTATGTCTTTACAGCAGTAATATCGACCCGTTGTGGCCATTTATTCGTCAGCCTGCACAGAACTTTATGGTATCCCGGGGAGTTTTTAAAATTTCCTGAGATCGGTTGTCTGCATCTGTACAAGTGGCATGCCCACTGACCATATGATTAAGACCATCTGCTTTTGCAACGGTGAAATGCCCGTGATACAACCCTCACACTGGTTGTTACCGCTCCATCAGGTCTTCGAGATCCAGTTGTTTAATTATGGTTATGCAGTCTCTGCGGATCTTATCCGTCACAAGCTCAATGTCGAGCGTGTCAAAAGTGTCAATATCCTTTTCAAAACTGCCCAAATCCTGTGTGAGATCTTCTGTTTTTTGGAATTTTTCCAATTCCGGCAGCTGGTGAATTGGAATTTGGGTGGTTTCATCAGTGGGGGATGCTGGTCTCTGTGAATCGTGTGCGGTAAAATGAGTCGGACCTGCGGATTTAATAATACGGTATACCTTGTTAAATCCGAGTGCCCGCTGAACCTGTGCTTCATCCATGTCCGAGAAGGATGCATCAACGCTATAATGGCTGATTTTCAGGAGATCTTCTAAAGCCTCATTTCCTGATTTATGCCCGATCTGTGCAAGTATGCATTCACCGGATTCGAAGACCAGAGTCCCGCTCACCGTGTTGGACGAGATGTGGCAGATCCCGGAAAATTTCGTGCGCTTTATGCTGTTGAGAATGGAAGAGATCCGTTCAGCTGTTTTAATTTCCCGGAAATTACCCACAGGGAGTTGCATTCTGTTCTTATGTAATGGCACTCGTGTATATAGTTTCTTTTCACTTACCTTTCCAAAACGACCGGTCATAAGAACCACACCGGAATTGAAGAATAAGGAACCGTGATAAACGGGCCCATAAAAAAAGGATCGGATACCGCTCAATTTATTATTCCGTGCGAATCAGATTATCTGAATTATCCACTGGATAGATATACTCACAGGCGAAAGTATCTTTTAGCCTGCGATATAAAAAAACAGATCCAATGATCAATCAACCAGGGGGATATCTGGATTGAACAAGGATACCGATGAAGTCCTAAAAGATACCAACTCGCTTTTAAAGATGATTGGTGGGATTAAGAAGAAGGATGATATTTCCCTGCCTGAAGATCCTAATCCCACTTCCATACCCCCTCCCGCAGAGAAGGATGCAACAGAAGCGGGTGATTTTTCAGCACTGTTAAAAAAGGAGGGATTTGTAAAAAAAGAGACACCCGTTAAAACCCCCAACCCTCAGGAACAATCTGCCAGTACAATTCAATCCGTCCCGCATCAGTCCGGTGAGATATCCTCTTTTAAAATAGAGGACCTGTTTGAAGAAATTCCACAACCCCTGCAGCACGCATCCCCCCACAGACTGCAGAATTCGGATATGGATGAAGACGAAATACTCGCTTATGTAGGAAAACTGCTCAATAATTCCGCTGCAAACCGGATGGTTACAAAGCAGGCACATGACCCGGAATCATCCCGTTCACTTCCACGGCGGGTCCCTGAACCGGATGGAGATCGCAAACCGGCAGTTGAGATAATCGATGATGACCAAAAGGCAACCATCAGGAAAAAGCCCGCAAAAAAAGTGACTGCTGCTGTTCCAACAGAAACTGCAACGGCAACAGAATATGATGAAAAGATCATCTCAGTTGACCAGATAACAGATCTCACCGGGCTGATTCTTCCAAAAGGCACCACATTTAAGATTGAAGAGATCAATCTGCACGGGCGCATCAATGCGTTTGAAAGTACCGGGTCAGGAGCCCTGCCTGAGGAATTTAATGAGATTTGGAAACGGGAATTCTCAAATGCCGGCTTTAAGGATCTTGATATCGACGGGGAGATCGAAAAGGAAAAAATCAGGGCCGGATCAAAAAAGTTCAGCTTCTCATCTCTTTTCAAAGCGATAACATCAGAGCATGAGGCGTACGATCCAAAGAAACACGGGCCGCTTGTTGACATTGTTTTCAAGCCGGAACCCGGTATTGAAGAGATGGATATGTATCCGGTCAATGAGCCCTATGCATACATCCGGATCACGTACGATCACTCAACCCATGAGTACACCTACCATGTGCTCGAACCGATCCTGACAGAGCCGGAAAAAGAGTTATTAGTCGAGCTTAAAGAGCGTCTCTTTGACACGCTCGATATCAATACCAAAGACATCTCAAAAGAGGAAGCACAGCGCAAACTCCGGGCTTCTGCGGATGATATTATTGTTGACTTTGGGATCAAACTCGCACCGGAACAGCGCGAGAAGATTCACTATAACATGTACAAGGACTTCCTTGGCGATGGTCTGATCGATCCCATTATGCACGACAAATATATTGAGGATATCTCCTGCGATGGAATCAAAGTCCCCCTCTTTGCATTTCACGCCAGCTATGAGTCGATGAAGACCACGCTTTCCTATAATAAATCTGATGAACTGGATTCCTTTGTCACAAAGCTTGCCCAGCGGGCTGGCAAGTACATATCGATTGCAGAACCGATTCTTGATGCGACCATGCAGGATGGTTCCCGTATCCAGATGACACTGGGTCAGGAAGTGACTGCCCACGGTTCAACATTCACCATCCGTAAGTTCAAGGATGAACCAATCACGCCAACCGATCTGATTGAATGGCGCACTTTCTCACCGCTTGCGATCGCGTATATCTGGCTGTGTGTCGAAAACGGCAAATCTGCCATATTTGCCGGGGGAACTGCGTCCGGTAAGACTACGGCCCTCAATGCAATTTCCCTGTTCATCCCGCCCATGTCAAAGATCATCACCCTTGAAGATACCCGTGAAGTGAAGCTGCCCCACCCGAACTGGATCCCGAGCGTAACCCGCGATTCGTTTGATACGGCAGGCAGGGGAGAGATCAACATGTATGAACTCCTGCGGGCAGCGATGCGGCAACGTCCTGAATACATCATTGTGGGTGAGGTTCGTGGCAAGGAGTGCCAGACACTCTTCCAGGCAATGAGCACCGGCCATGTCACCTACTCCACAACGCATGCGGATTCTGTGGCAAGTGTAGTGCACCGTATCGAAAATCCCCCTATGGATGTTCCGCGAAACATGCTCTCTGCCCTTGACTTCATCGCCATCCAGGTACAGGCGCGGGTCGGGGGAAAACGCATCCGGCGAAACAAGCAGATCGTTGAGATTCTTGATATCGATCCGAGGACCAATGAGCTGATCACAAATGAGGTGTTCAAGTGGCGGTCAGCAACCGACGAGCACACTTACTCCGGAAAATCCTATCTCCTCGAAGAGATCATGGAGGCAAAAGGGTGGAATGAAACCCGGATGCGTGAAGAGTTAAAGCGCCGGCAGGAAGTGCTGGAATGGATGAGGATCAAAAAGATTCGGCACTACAAGGATGTGGCAAAGATCCTCATCTCTTATCACCGCGATCCCGAAGGGGTCATCGAGAAAGTGAGGAAGGATCTCTATGAATAGTTATGAGCGGTTCTGCTTCAACCTGCTCGGCAACCGGATGAAGGGCAGGCGCGATGATTACGCTCAACTGAGAAGTGATCTCATCTCTGCGCGGTTCAAAACCTCGTTTGAAGCATATCTTTCCACTGCCTTTGTCAGCTCCATTATTGTCGGACTCTCTGCTGCTGTAATATTGGGCCTCTTTACCTGGATTTTAAAACTGCCCACACTGATCAAGTACAAGGGTGCAGGCCCTGATCCGTTGCTTGTGCTGTACACCCACAGCCTTATCCTCGGAACCATATTCATTACGATCTTTTCCCTGCTGGTGTTTGGAGGACTTACATATTTTGCGTTTATTTTGTATCCCGGCATTGAGGCAGGGAACCGGCGAAGGAATATCGATGCCACCCTCCCCTATGCAATCAATTATGTCACATCGATGTCTACAGCAGGGATCACTCCGGCCGAAGTATTCCGGCTGCTTGGGGACAGTCCGATATATGGGCAGTGTTCAGTTGAGGCGCGGTATGTTGCCCGGGAGATCGATATTTTCGGCCGTGACCTGATCGATGCGCTCCGGCTGGTATCAGCTACTACCCCCAGTAAACGGATGAAAGAGTTCTTACAAGGAGCTATGGCAAGTATTTCGAGCGGTGGTAACCTGACACAATATTTCCGGACAAAAGCCGACCAGTATGCACTTGAAAACCGGCAGACGCAGAAACTGTTTCTGGATACGCTCGGGCTGATCGCCGAATCCTATGTTACGGCAATGGTCGCCGGCACTCTGTTTTTGATCATCCTGCAATCGATCATGTCGGTGCTTTCCGGAGACAACAGACCGATGTTCCTGTATGCGATCATCTATATCATGATACCTCTTGGGAGTAT
>JAURZP010000225.1 GCA_030653335.1 Methanoregula sp.
ATCTATAGTATTTAATCTTTTGGGTGCCCCATTACAATTTAATTTGAGAGAACAATGCAAGAATTATAGATTGAAGTCAACCGCATATCGCGAAACAATTTTGGAAAATTATTGAATCGCATCTAAAACGTGAATTGATACTTTTTTTTTAAGAAATTATGGGATTCTGTTCTTTTTTAGTTCTGGTGCAAGACACTTTAAGATATCACTGTTAGCGGGTGTCACATATACCAGGTGCTGACCTAAAACGACAAGACTTCCCACTGGTTTTCCCCGCCCAATCGGCTGGCTATGATACAACCGGACGGCTGCATTACGGGTCTCTGCGCTGTCAAATGACTGCGTGGACACGGTAACTGTCTCGCCTTTATTGTCTGTGAGCACATATGTTTTCCCGCCAATTGCTCCGTGCATGTTCCACGTTGAATCTTTGGCACTGGTAACTGTAATTCCTGTTGCCAGTGCGGCTTCATTCACCGGTTCACCGGAAACCGGATGAAACGGTGATTCTTCTGCAATTACCAGTATCAATACAAAAGGCAGCAGGGCAACAAAGATAAGAAATATTAACAGCCCGACTTCCAGCTTCGAGTACTTGCTCATGGACAACCTCCATTCTGTGTGATGAATTCATTTGTTTTCATCATCATTCACCTCACTCCCCCAGCCGGTTTGAGCCAGCTGGCCTTTTTGAATTTTAAGAATACAAGCGGGGGCACAGCGAGCAGGAACGTACCGAGCAGCACTGAGCCCACATACACAAAGCCACTTGTCGTAAAGTACGATGGCGGCATGAGACCGACAATAAACGCAAAGATTGTCCCAAACATGCCAAGCCCGCCAACAAGCCAGATGCCCGCCATCCCGCCGGGGATCTTAAAGGGGCGTGGTGTATTGGGCTGGCTGTACCGGAGTTTGATCACCGATGCAAAGACAAGCACATATACAATGCAGAGCAGTTCCACAGTCATTGCCGAGAGAATCCAGTACGCCTGATTGACAGATGGTAAGAAGACATAGAGGAGGGAGATGAAAGATCCTATGAGAGCCTGTATGACGAGTACGGCAACCGGTGCCCCATACTTGTTGGTCTTATCAAAGAGCGGGGGCATATTGCCTTCTTCTGCAACAATACCAAGACCTTTAGCCGGGCCAATTAACCATGCAGCCAGTGAGACAACTCCGCCAAGTGTGATCAATATCGCCATCGGTGCGACAAGCCATGGCATACCAGCCGCTTTGAAGAAGTACTCAATGGCCTGCATGACACCGGATGCGAGGTTGAGCTGATCTGCCGGGATGACCATTGCAATTGCAAGGGTTGCAAGCACCGTGCAGACCACGATGATGACCGCTGACAAAGCCATTGCCCGTGGGAAATCTTTCTGGGGATTTTTTGTTTCCAGTGCATGGAACCCCGCCATCTCCATGCCGGCGAAAAGGAGTATAATCGTTGCAAAGAACGGCAGTGTTGAGACATTGATCGTTGGCACCATCGCTTCGAGCGTGAGTGGCGGAAGCACAAGAGCAGCGCCCGAACCCATCCACCAGACGCCGAGCATGATGATGAGGACCGCGGGTATGATGCTGCCGAGAATGACTCCCACATTGCCAAACTTTGTTGAAGCCTCCTCACCGAAATACGCAATTGCAGTTGTGCCCCAGAACGCGATCATCATCACGCTGAACATGTACCAGGAACTGTTTGCCAGCGCTGGCGTCAGTGCGAATGCAAGCGTGGATGCGATAAACGAAAGAACCGTAGGAAACCAGACAAGGTTATTTGACCATTCGCAGAAGAGGGCAGTAAATCCTCCCTTCTCCCCGAATGCCTGTTTAACCCATGCATAGACGCCGCCCCCTTCCGGCCATCCCGTTGCCAGTTCTGCACCGGCAAGGGAGATCGGTATGAGGAACATGACCGCTCCCATAATATACCAGCCAATGCACGACCATCCATAAACTGCCATGGAGGGAAAATTCCTGATACTCAGCACGGCCGCTACGTTGATCATCGCAAGAGCAAAGAGTCCCAGCACTTTTTTTGATGGGATGCCATTACTCTGGCCGGTTGCTTCATCGCTCATCGTTTCTTCTCCTTGACACAGTACATCATGTATTCTCCATTTACATTTTCGATTCCATGGGTATCATGCTCGAACCCCGGGAAACGTTTATCGAAATCCTGCAGGGTTTTTAAGTACTGGAGCACGGGCCCGTTCTGTTTTCCGGTACGCTCCCCCGGGGCAAGGATGGGGATACCCGGCGGGTACGGGAAGATGCCGGTGGCAACAATGCGGTTACCTGCTTTTTCTATTGGGGTATGTTCGACTTCGTTATGCACCAGTTTTTCAAACGCTTCTGCATAGGTTATCGCCGGTTCCGGCAGAATTGCGTAGGCTTTCTGGAGAATATCGCACATCTTATGATCCTTTTTGAACTGGTGCATTTCATCAGCCAGCCCTTTTAAGGTCATACCGCCATAGCGTTCCGGCTTTCCAGTCGTGAGGTCCGGGAAAACCTCCTCAAGGGGAGTGTTCTCATCGTATAACCGCTTGAACTCGAAGAGTTCGGTGACAAGTGTTCCCCATTTTCCTTTCGTAATTCCCATGGAGAAGAGGAACAGGATCGAATAATCGCCGGACTTTTCATTGATGATCCCCCGGGTATCAAGGAATTTGACAACCAGTGCTGCCGGAATACCCCAGCTGGCAAGCGTCCCGTCATCATTTACTCCGGGCATAAGCACGGTGACCTTGATCGGGTCGAGCATGCAGTAATTGTCCGGCAGGCCGGTAAACCCGTGCCAGATATCGCCCGGATGAAGTGTCCAGCAGGAGGGATTATCGCGGAGGGTATCAAGCGATGTATCCTGAAACGCGGTCTTCTTTTTGGTTTTTGGGTCTGTGACTGAGTCCGGCTGCCACATCGGGAACCACCAGTCTTTCTTTCCCTTTACTGTCTCAATCTCCCGCCTTATCTTGGCCATTGTCCTGCGGAACCGGATCGCCTCTTCAATAGATTCAGTGGTGAGCATCTTCCCGGATGCGCCATCCATCATCTTTGACGAGACATCGAGCGATGCGATGATCGTATAGAGCGGGGACGTGGAGCTGTGCATCATGAACCCTTCATTGAACCTCCCGTGTTCAATGGGAATCCTCCCGTTTCTTACATGGACCATGGATGCCTGCGAGAGTGCCGCGAGCAGTTTGTGAGTGGACTGGGTGGCAAAGACCGTAGGGGCATTTTTGTCCCTTTCACCGTTACGCATCGCAAACCTGTCCTTATAGAGCGGGTTGAACCGGGCATATCCGTACCATGCCTCGTCAAAATGAATGCTGTCTACGCTTTTTCCGAGATTCTCTTCTACATGTACGGCATGGTAGCAGAGCCCGTCATAGGTTGAATTGGTGATGATCGCATGTACCGGCTTCTGGCTGCGGGCAGTCTTTGAAAGCGGGCATGCGGCGATTTTTGCTTTCAGTGCTTTTGGTGTCATCTCGTCCGGGGGGATCGGACCGATGATACCGTACCGGTTCCTTGTCGGAATCATGTATACCGCTACGGAATGAGTCATGGTCAGCGCATGTTCGGCTGACTTGTGGCAGTTGCGGTCCACAAGAACGATATCATCCTTGCTCACACGGCCAAAAAAGACAATCTTGTTGGCCGTAGACGTGCCATTCGTGACAAAATACGTCATGTCCGCGCCAAACACTTTCGCGGCGTATTTCTCTGCCTCTCCGACCGGCCCGGAATGATCCAGGAGCGATCCCAGTTCCCCGACAGAGATTGAGAGATCTGATCTGAAGAGCTGTTCGCCAAAGAAATTAAAAAAAGCCCGCCCGGCCGGTGATTTGCGAAACGCAGTTCCCCCGGCATGCCCCGGTGTATGCCACGAGTATTCGAAATCCTTTGAGAATTTTACCAGTTCTTTAAAGAACGGTGGAAGAATAATTTCCCGGTAGCGTTTTGCTGCTGCCGTTATGCGCCCGGCAATAAATTCCGGGGTATCTTCCATTACCCAGATATATTCATTGACCTCCCGGACGGTTTTTAAGGGCAGGGTTGTTGGAGGGGCATTTGTCGGTTCGCCCATCAGGAATATGGGGATCTTCTCATTGCGCTCCCGTATCTCATCAATGAGTTTTGCCGTCACCTCGTGTCTCTCAGGAGTATCGCCACCAAGGTTCCAGTTGATCAGGATACAGTCAATATCAGGAAGTGCAGAGTAGGCAGCCCGGGCATCTTCGGGCGAGGCTACTTCACCGACACGGATGCCAAATTCCTTGAGGCCGGTGATGATCCGCTGGATAGCACGACCCTGCGGAGAATCGGTCTTATGGGCATCATCGATGATTGCGACCATCAGAGAATCTTCGGGTTTCATGTGCACCCCCCCGGAGTGATAATGAGGCATCTGGTTTTCATCCCGGTACCAAATCGGGAATATTTGTTTGTACTTGACGGTTCTGACATACCTTTCTCCTCAATTGCGGACATGGTCCAAATTGATTTAGTGAACAATCATCCGGAATCGTGTAATACAGAACTATCATTCGATCTATTTATGCAAATCGCAATCTGTGAATTGCACGCAATCCATGAACTGTGATGAGGAGAGAGGCCATTTCAGAAATGATCAGGTTTTTTTGATTATGAAATAATTTGCCCCTTACCTCAGCCGGGTTCAGGAAAAAAGAAAATGAAAGATCATTCAAAGAGCCGGTAATTCGGCGCTTCATCAGTGATGAGAATATTGTGCGGGTGACTTTCGGTCATGCCGGCATTGGTGATACGGACGAATTTTGCGTTCTTGTGCATCTCTGCAATGGTTTTTGAACCTGTGTAGCCCATTGCTGCTTTAAGTCCGCCCACGAGCTGGTACATGACTTCTCCGACATGGCCGACATAGGGTGTCACTCCTTCTACACCTTCAGGGACAAACTTGGTAGCCCCGATATCTTTCTTCTGGAAGTAACGGTCGCTTGACTGCCCGCTGCTCATCACTCCAAGAGAACCCATGCCTCGATACTGCTTGTATCGCCGCCCCTTTATCGTGATCACTTTACCGGGTGCCTCATCAGTACCGGCAAACATACTGCCCATCATCACTGTATCTGCTCCCGCCGCAATCGCTTTTGCCACGTCGCCAGAGAACCGCACACCCCCGTCTGCAATGACCGGTACTCCCGCAGGATGAGCGATATCGGCCACCTGTGCAATTGCGGTGATCTGTGGAACGCCAGTACCTGCAACAATACGGGTGGTGCAGATCGAGCCGGGACCGATACCGACTTTGATCCCATCTACGCCGGCTTTCACCAATGCTTCAGCTGCTTCAGATGTAGCGATATTTCCCGCAATTACGTCAGCCTTTACACTGCCCTTGATCTCCTTAACAGCGGCAACGACTTTCATGTTATGCCCGTGCGCACAGTCAACAACCAGCGCGTCCACCCCGTTCTGGTCGAGCAGATTGGCCCGGGCAAAATCAAAAGGCCCGACTGCTGCAGCCACGCGGAGATTGCCTTTCGCATCCCTTGTTGCCTGGGGGTACTGGCGCTTTTCTAAAATATCCTGCATTGTGATAATGCCGATCAGTTTACCGTTTTCATTTATTACAGGCAGGCGCTCGACTTTGTTGGTGTACATGATTTCAAGCGCTTTTTCTGCGGTGATATCTTCTGGTGCGGTGACCAGTTTTTTTGTCATAATGGTCTTGATATTTTCGTCACCGCGTTTGGAGACGATTGCGCGCACATCCCGTCTGCTGACAATCCCGATGATGCGCCCCTTATTGACCACCGGCACACCCCCGATACTGTACTGTTGCATGAGGCGTTCAGCATCAGAAACTGAAGCGTGCTCTTCAACATAGAGCACGTCGCGTTCGATGAGTTCTTCGGCCTGCTTGACTTCAATGAGTTCCTGCAATTCATGCTCAGGAGTCATGTTCCGGTGGATAACCCCGATACCCCCTTCGCGGGCAAGTGCGATTGCCATCAGGGACTCGGTCACGGTGTCCATTGCCGCAGAGACAAGTGGTAGGTTCATGCTGATATTCCGGGAAAATTTTGAACGGATATCTGCTTCAGCCGGTTCTAACCAGGAAGCCTGTGGTGCGAGCAGCACATCATCGAAGGTTAATGAGAGTGGCACATCTAATTTCTCAATGTACATAGGTCACCTGTATTACCTGATCATCGCAAGCGCGGTGTTAATCAAATCTTCACGGACTGTCGCGTTCCGGTCGCCCCCGCATACCATCCCGCGCACCCCGATAATATCCGGGTTGATTCGCCTGAGCGCATCAATATCTTCAAACTTAAGCGCACCGGCGAGAGCGGTCTTAAGGCCGAGTTTCGTGTTCGTGTCAGTAAATGTCCGGAGCGCTTCTTCGTTCATGAATGCAAACGTGCTCTGCCGGTCCTTGATGCCGGTATCGACCATTGCAATATCGGCCCCTTCATCAGCAGCAATAGGCGCCATATCAAACGGTGAGATTGATCCCATGCGCTGGAAATCCGAGTATGCAGCGATCACGACAAATTTTTCAGGAAACTCATCTTTTACCGCTTTTACTACAGCAGAGATTACCGCGCGGGCTTTTTCCTTTCCATCAAACGTAAGCCCGATCTTGATATAATCTGCCCCGGCACAGGCCGCCCCGTACGCGGTGAGCGAAGCTCCGCCCGGTTTGAAATCGAAATCACCAATAGCCGCACTTACCGGCTTTTTGGAAAATGCTTTGATCTCGCGAATCACCCACGGATAGTTGGCGCCCAGCGAGCCCTCTGATGGTTTCTTTACATCGATGATATCTGCGGCACCTGAGCGCCTTGCCTCATCGATTGAGCTTGGGCTGACCAGCAATTGCATAGGATTTAATGATCTTTGATACTAATAGTGATTGCGCTCACCTATGGAACTTGTTCTTGCGATGGATTTGCGGCAAAATCTGGTAGTCCATGGCAAATCCGGGATGCGGGAGAGTTACAAACCGCTCGACTGGGGTCTTTCTCCGACAGCAGAACCACTCGGGTACCTGGACGAGATCCAGCCAAAATTTCTCTACATTGCGGATCTCGACCGGATTCAAGGCACGGGTTCGCATGATGCAATCGTGCAGCAGTGCGCGGAAAAAGTCTCACGCTGTTATGTGGATCGCGGTTGCAGTGCTCCTTATGATATGCTCAACGGGAAAAACATTAAAAATATTATCGGCACGGAAACGGGAGGCGCAGCGCTCTTTCGATACTGTGGCGGTTACCTGAGTATTGATGTAAAAGACGGGCGGGTGATCCCCTCCGGCAAAACCCCCGAAGAATTACTTGCTGATGCGCGGGACTGGCATTTTGACGGGATTATTATATTGAATATTGGTTCGGTAGGGACAGAATCGGGTATTGATGCGGAGGAACTCGCGCACCAGCGCGCTGCCTATGGTGGCAGACTGTTGTATGGGGGTGGTGTTGCAACTGTTCATGATCTTGAAACCATCAGCGCGGCAGGATTTGATGGTGCGATCATTGCGACCGCCCTGCACCGTGGGCAGATCCCGGTTGAATGGATGCGGAGGGGAACCTGTTGTTAATCACGATTGAAGGGATTGACGGGACAGGTAAGAGCACCCTGCTCGCTGGACTCAAAAGCCAGCTTGCGGATCTCGACCCCATCTTCACCCGGGAGCCTGGCGCAACGTGGGTGGGAGAGGCTGTGCGACGGGCGATCGCAGAACAGATTGATCCGATTACTGAGGCCTCACTCTTTGTTGCTGACCATGCAGCGCACCTTTCTACCCTTGTCCGTCCCGCCCTTTCAAAAGGCAGACTCGTAATCTCTGACCGGTACAGCGACAGCCGCTTCGCCTACCAGTCAGTAACACTCAAAGGAATAGTGCCGGACCCGGAGGGATGGCTGAGGGCAATGCATGACGGCTGGTCAATTGTACCGGACCGCACGTTCCTCCTTGTGCTCTCCATTGATGATGCGTTAGCCCGGCTCGCTGACAAGAGCGGGCGCGAGCATTTCGAGAAGCGCGA
>JAURZP010000228.1 GCA_030653335.1 Methanoregula sp.
TACTACACCCATGGCAAGATCGGGCCTTTCGTGGTCAATGCCCCCATGGTCCCTGCGGAACTCGCCGATGTGCTTGCACCCTTTGCCCAGCTTGCCGAGAAGATGGGACGGTTCGTCACCCAGATCGCGGGCGGCCGGCTCTCCTCCGTGGAGCTCATCTACGGCGGCGAACTCTCTGCCTATGCCGGCAGTATGAAGTATGTGACCCGTATGGCTCTCAAAGGCCTTCTCGACCCGGTGCTCCAGGCACCGGTCAATATCGTGAACGCGGATTTCATTGCAAAGGAACGAGGGATTGCCATCAGCGAGACCGTTACGCAGGAGTCCAGCGGGTTCAAGAACTTAATCACCATCCGGGTCAAGACCGACAAGGGAGAAGAGACGGTCAGCGGCACGGTGTTCTTCAAGGGCCGCAGCCGCATTGTCGCCGTCGGCGGCTACACGATGGACATGATCCCCGAAGGTTATGTGATTGTGTCACGCCACCTGGATAAGCCCGGAGTTATTGGACGGGCATCTACTATCCTCGGGAAATGCAATATCAACATTGCTGGCATGCAGGTCGGCCGGATTAATCCCGGTGAGCATGCGATCATGGTGCTGAACGTTGACAGCGATGTTCCTGACAGCGTGATGGAAGAGATACGCGGGATGCCGGGGATCTTCACCGCAACGTGTGCGAAGATTTCGAGTGAAAAGATTTAGAGAATCTTTTTTAAAATTCTTGATTTTTTGCTTTTATCGATCAGCGTGCCGACGCCCGCCCCCTCATAAAGTCAGGGCTCCCCAATCCCGCAAAAATTCGATGCCGTAGCACTTCTACCCCCGGGCCGCCATGCGAGAACCGATAAGCCCAACGGGCCCGGGTTTTTGTCATCCGGAAATTACCTGCCAATGGGTGTCCCGTAGTTCTGGATTTTCGCCTGCATTTCCGGACTTAACTGTTTGACAAGCTCAGCATTGTACGAACCACTGGTCATTTGCTCTCCTGTCATGTTGAATGTCTCGTGAGCCGCGATAGCATACGACCGCGATTTTGCTGCAAGTGACCCTTCCTTTACTGCCGGATCAACATCGGTTGTAAATATTGACACCGTATTGTCGCTGTTGGAAACGATCTCAAACGTGCGGAACTGCTGGGGGAACTCCCGTAATGAAGCGGTCTCAATCTCCCAGAACCCGAGTTCAGGATGGTTTGGATCCGGAGATTTGAGAGCGGTTACGGTATTCAGGTGACGATGTCCTGAGATCCACATGAGAAGATTTGGATAGGTATGAAGTTTGGCAATCAGATCCGGTTCTGATACTGCAGCATATTTGTCCCAGATCAGTAAAGAACCGGGACCGGAACTCTCACGTTCGAAACCAATCGGTATATGGGCTGCGATGATCATGAGTTTGCCTTCCGCCTGACCTTTATTTAGTTCTTTTACCAGCCAGTCATACCGTTCCTGATCAAGAGAACCGTGTCCATTGCTGGTCTCCTCACTGGTTATGTCATCCCTTTGGGTGTCATCGAGCACAATGATCTTGATCGGGATATCCGATTTCGGTTCGAATGCATAGCAGGCAAATCCCGTTGTCACGTCAGATTGATTGAATCCATGTCCTGCCGGACCTGAAGAAGTATTAAAAAATTCACCAATCCACTCCGTCCGGGAAACAAAACGCCGGTCAGGATCGGCAGGTACCGTGGGCGGACCCTGCGGGAAGTTAATGACCGGCCCTGCACCGGTAACGTCACCATAAGGAGTGCGGCCGTCAATTGCCCCCATGTAGAACCCACGGCTTTTCATGTGCAATGGATTGGTAATAACATTGCCGATATTGAGTATTGTAGTACCGGTCAGGGCACAGCTGACGTAATCGCCGGGAGGGTAAAGACCCATCCAGAAATGATCATGGTTGCCTAGAACCTGGTACCATTTGATCGACTTGTCCAGCCCTGCTGTCTTGTATTCATCCTGGTAATCATTATGAGGTCCAGGGACAGGATCATCCTTTAGACCGGAATCGGGTTTGATCTTTTTGCCGTCAATGACATCGATATACCATCGCAGTTCATTGTACTGACCGCTGTTGATCCCATCGCCCAGAAATATCCCAAAGTCAAAAGGATCTTTTTTGTGGAGGGTGTTGACCGTCTGGATTGCGGCGTCAAGACACTGGGTGGTATAGAGCATAGCCGGTGAATATCCGGAAATTATGCCCCATTTGTAACCATAATAGACCGCCTGTGCAGGAGATTCCTTGTCAGTGATGTGGATGTCGCTCATGGCAAAAAAATTCAGAAGCCGTGCCGTATTGTTAACCGATGTACTGGCATAATCAGGGGGCATCAGATCCAGTCTTTTTTCATAACTAAGCCCCCCGCCGTACTGCCAGAAGCCATAACCGTATTCTGAAAAATTGGAAACCTGGTACGGAAGAAGTCTGGGTGAAGTTGAAGGGACGGGCACCGGAAGAACGGTTCTTTCAAGGGTTGTGTAAACTTTCGAATCGATCGGATAGCTGGGTCCAAAGAGCCCGGTATTTAAGAAGAGAACAGATCCTCCGATTACTGCAATTAAAAAAACTGCAACAAGGATTCCGATTTTTAACTCTTCTTTCATAATCTTCATGAGTAAACCATTAACTTAATACTGTCTTGTGAAGTGGCTATCCCGTCTTCACAAATCAAATCCAAAACCAGAAAAAAAAGGTCTGCATACCCGCCTCTTTACAGTGGTCCGGCCAGCACCCGCTTTTTTGTCCAGTTTCTATTCCTCACGAATTCAGCTAACTGAAGCTGTTGATCGGTTGATATGGAATCGCTGTAGTTGTCACATACGAAGTCATGAAGTACCCTGCAATGAGCAGGATGAGTATGAGCGGGATCATGACAGCAATGACAGCGGCAAGGATCGCTTTACCGGTACTCATCTCCTGCAGCTCGCGTATTCCCAGGATGCCAAGAGCCAGTGACCAGAGCACAAAGATGAACCCGATGACGGGTATCCATCCGAGAAGCAGGCGGGGTGTGTGCCCGTAGATAATCGCCTTGAAGGTCTGCATGATTCCCTTGCGCCCACCCAAAATATACACCCAGAGGTGAAGCCATGCGGCAAAGATGAGCGTTAAGATAAATCCACCGGCCAGCGCCATGAGAAATACGATGACCGGGACAGCAATCCCATCCGGCATACCTGCTAACCTTGGCATGGTCTCAATTCCGATTAACGCGATAATGGCCGAGAGGATTGCATTGATCAGGAGCAGTGCGGCAAAATACGAAAATACAACTCCCGGTTCATCGTTTTTGTACTGCTGGAATGTTTCAACAGGTTTTAAGAGGAATCCTTTTACTCTGGTAACAATGGGGTCAATCATACAGATCAAGCGTTGTCAGGATTGGGATATAAAGGGGAGAGCCGGAAAGAAGAGTGAGTAGACCGCTCTAAAATGCTCTGGAGGGTGTCTTTTGTTTCGGGTACAGGATTTTTTTAGCCGGCAGTAATCATTTCCTTACAAACAGGTTCCCCGCTTTACTCTCCACAGTTGTGCCACCGGATCCCGATGTTTTCTTCCACTTACTGATATTTTTACAGTCATGTTCAAAGGGGAGGCGGTGCTTTCCGCAAAAATACTGGTTGCAGTAATCGCAATGGAACGGAAGGTACACCCTCTCCCCGCAAAGGGAACAGTTCTCATAGACCGGGGGTTTTTTCTTCCCGAAATATTTCGAAAAGAATGAAACGATTGTTGCGAGAATTCCCACAGATTTGTTATTGCCTTTACTTGGTTAAAAACTTTGAACCTCTGATGGTGATTCCGGAGATGGAATTTTCAGGTGTAGAGATGGATGCGGTTGAAATGGACAGACCTGACATTCAAGTGACAGGAGAACACGTGATACGATTTTATCTGCCTGTCTTCGCGTAATAAAAAAAGGATTGACCGGTTCCCGGTCAGGATTTATCTCACTCTTTAAAAATCTTCACGGCAACCGGGAAGATCTCCGGACGCGTATCGGTCATGATATACGTGTAACTCATAACGCTCACTAAATATTCAAGATACCCCTTGGCAATGTTCGAGAGCCACTCGTTCCTGCTGCCAAGAACAAGGATGTGGAACCACTGGATGAACAGGCAGATGAACGCGATGATGCCGTACACCCAGAGGACGATACCAATCAGGATCCAGTAGATGATACGGATGAACAGTTCAAGACGACCAGCGTCATGCTCAAACGTGAAGAGTTGCTTTTTTGTGTCAGTGCTTTCGGAAATAAAAATCACCGCTTTCAGCGTATGCGGGTGTGCGTAATAAAGTTCATGTGCACAAGGTCAAGGCTCGCTTTCAGACCATTTGAGTGCACTAATTTTTAATAATACCAGCACAGATGTTATAGAGCATCAGACTTTAGAGGGCTCGTGGTCTAGTTGGCTATGACGTCGCCTTGACATGGCGGAGGTCCTGAGTTCGAATCTCAGCGGGCCCATCACTCCTTTTTTTTAATTCTTAAGCCACATGGGAATTGTGCATCGCGATACTTGCGGCAGGCAAAAGTAACGTATCAATCCCCCCTGTCTGGGACAGGTACCCCGGTCAATCACTTTTAATGAAGCAGACTTCCAAACATATTGCTATGAAACGTCTGTATCGTTCTAAAACACAGCGCATTCTTGGCGGAGTATGTGGCGGGATTGGAGAACATCTGGATGTCGATCCCACGGTCATCCGGATTATCTGGGCTTTGCTGACCCTGGTGTCAGTAGGAATCGGTATAATTGCCTATATCATCGCATGGATCCTCATGCCGGAAGAAGGAACCTTTGATGATGGAACCATTATCCCAAAACTGTGAGTACGAAAACCAGTAATTATCCAACAGCCGGAAATTGTTAACATAAGATCTCATGAAGATCCTCTTTTTTAGTCTGCGGTGAAGGACTCGGGCATGCATCCCTCCACTCTCATTTTTAAGAAGTTCATGCTGCGATCAACTGCAGGAAGAATGCCCCTGATATCATTGTGGCCGCAGCAAACCGCAGGAAATTATAATATCAGGTTCAGATCGTAATATTCAGGTGAGATTTTTTTATGACGGACCCTGGTGAAATCGCATTTCTCACTGTTGAAGATGAGCTTCATACCTGTCCTAGTTGCGGCTATGCACTTGGCTTTCATACCTCGTTTCTCAACTCGAATGCAGTCAAAGATAATCATATCAAATCCACACGGGAAGTCTACCGGGTGATCCTCATCTGCCCGGAGTGCGGAGCCCGGTATGATGTGGGCTGGCGGATCTCATTTACCGAGCCTGAGGCCAAAGTTGTAAAGACACTATCCATTTAAAAAATCTGCTGATAAGAGATCCGGCTTCACGGGAGAACATGTGTTTTTGTTGATCAACCGGAAGAGATGCGTATGATATGATGCAGTGCGCCGAGTGCAAGGGAAAAGGCCTGTGTGGTCTGCCCCGCTGCCCGATCATGAGCCGCTTTCATGCCCAGCTCGCAATAAAGCCCGGCCTTGATTACCAGGGCAGTTCCCCGTCAGTCTTTATAGGCAGTTACGGGTATCCTGATATGCAGGGCGGGCCCCTGTTGATCAATGATTCTGACAACCCTCCCGACTGGATCAACCGCAATCTCGGGATGGAAGATATCGTTGGCATCCGTGCCCGCACGATCCGGGGAAATTCGGGACTGCATGCCGTTGCCGGCAACCTGCAGGAGATTGCCATCTCCTCTATCCCGCTCGATGTTGATGTGGCGTTTTTTAAACCGGTTGCGTTTAACCTGAACTTCGATGGCACGGTTGCCCCGGTCGGTCTCACCGGCCCGGTGAAACATCTGGATGTGATCGGCAGTGCCCGGGTGGAGCGGGCAGTGGACCGGATCACGTCCGACTCCGATGTGATGGCAACCGATGCCTGCATCGCTCTCATGGATGCGGATATCGATGTGTACCAGATCACAAAACTGATGACAGCCGGACTCTTAGGGAAGCGGCGGAAATTTGTTCCCACCCGCTGGGCGATCACCGCAGTTGACGATACCCTGTCGATCCAGTTGAAAAAAGAGATCTCGCGGTTTCCCCCGTTAGAAGAGATTCGCCTGTTTGACGGTGAAATATACGGCAACCGGATCCTCTGCATCCTTGTCCCGGGCGACTGGAAGTACGAGATGATCGAGTGCTGGGGAAAACAGACTCTCTGGGCGGGAGATGAAGAGGTGATTGTGCAGGACCGGGAGGGTTTGAACAAGAAGGGGTACTCGCCCATATCCGGAGCGTACTACTCGGCGAGGCTTGCAGCCTGTGAATATCTCAAACACATCCAGCGCTGCGCCAGGGTGATCATCATTCGCAGGATATCAGGCGATTACTGGGCGCCGCTTGGCACATGGGTGATCCGCGAGGCAACAAGAAAAGCCATGAACGCTCCGCCCATGGTCTGCCCGTCACTTGATGTGGCCGTCAATGAGGTATCCGCCCGGCTCGGATCAGGGTCGTGGTTTTGGCACAGCACGCTCATCCCCGAACTCAAAACCCAGAGAACGCTCTTTTAGGCATTGTATGCCTGTGCGGAATTCACCTGTCGGCCGTACCGGTCACGGATGCTCTCGATTGTTTCGATATCGGTGAGATCCTTGTCATCGCGGATCCGGATAAACCGGGGGAACCGCAGGGCAAACCCGCCATCGTAATTGGTACTGGCCTGAAGCTCAGCATATCCCACTTCAAAGACCAGGGACGGTTCAAACGTCACTTCCTTTCCGCTTTTTGCTATCACTGTATCCTTGAGCAGCCCGTAGACTTCGGCCAGCTGCTCATCGGAAAAACCGGTGGCAACCCTGCTCAACGGAATGAGTTTTCCGTCGTTCTGGCAGGCTACAAGGAACGAACCGAACGCATGTGCCCGCTTCCCTTCACCCCATTCGGCACCAATCACCGCGAGATCGAGCGTGTCCACTTCGGGCTTGATCTTGATCCAGTTTTTGCCTCGCTGGCCCGGAGAATACGGTGAGTCGGGCACCTTGATCATGATCCCTTCGTGCCCGGCAGCAATCGCTTCAGTGTAGACGTTTTCGATCACTACGTGATCGTGGCTCACCACCTGCGGGGCGATGAACATTTTTATTGCCATCTCTAATTTCTTCCTTCTTTCAGTGAGCGGGAGATCGATGAGTGTCTCACCGTCAAGCCAGAGGATATCAAAGACATTGGGCACCAGCTCGATTGCCACTGTTGCCTCTGCCACATCATGGCGGCGCCGGAAACGGCGGAGCACGGACTGGAACGGCATCGGTTTTCCATCTTTGATCGCAATAACTTCCCCGTCAAGGATCACGTCATGATCGGTTGCACTGAGCAGCTGCTCCATCACATCCGGTAATGCCCCCGTCACATCCTCAAGTCGCCGCGAGTACATCCGTGCCCAGTTGCCCTTTTTATGGAACTGAAAACGGGAACCATCATATTTGTACTCTGCTGCAATCCGGCCGTGCCCTGCAATCATATCTGAAATAGCGCCCTGCTGGGCGAGCATCATCCTGACCGGGTGGAACGGCGTGATATGGACATCTTTTAGTGCCCCGGCCCCGATCTTTGAGAGCCGGGCAACTTCTCCTGAATCGTTCAAGGCCTGCATGGCGTGTTCGACAAGGGTTGATTCGACAGAAAATGCCTTTGCGATCGCTTCTCTCACGCTCCCTTCCCCGACTCCGATGCGGAGTTCTTCGAGCATGATCCGGGCAAGATACCGGCCTTCGAGCGGGTGGGCATTACCGAGCAGCCGGCGGACGGCGAGCAGTTTTTCCCGCTGGGATTTTTTCCCTTCCACTTCTGCGATGCCGACCAGTTCATGGTACACGCGGACGAGGTCAAGATCCTCGTGAAAGAACGTAGTCATGGACTTTTCCATTAAGAGTTCTTCAACAGCCTGCCCGACATCACCCGTCTGGTTGATCTTCTCGATCACCAGCTCTTTTTTTTTGCCAGCTACATACCCGATCGCTTCAGTAAGGAGGTTTGGTCCGATTCCCAGTTTCTGTGCACTCCAGTCTGGAAAGATCCTCCCCATGACAAATCGCACAAAGATGGGGAGTTCTTCTGGTGAGAGACCGGGCAAAACGGTGCTGATGAGATCGATCATCTCCAGCCGGCCGGAGATGGTTTCAAGTCTCTCGCAGGTTTTTGAAAATTCCATAAAGAGCATGTGTGTTTCTCGTCCTGATGTTTGGCCGGTAGAGGGATTAAGATTGTGCTTTTTAAAACCGGATGGATCACGGGTCCGGTTTTTTTTTTTAAAAAACCAAAAAAATCCGGCACCCCCAATGCTTATTAACAAATTTAATATTGTTCTAACGTAAAGTACCCGTATGGTTCAAGAGTGGCAGCCTGATGCGATTGTCAGGATTAAACTTGACCAGATAAAAAAAGATTTTTTTGATTATATTGAAAAAAATATCGATAAAATTGACTCCAATATCCCTGTTTTTTACGGTAATATCACAGCCACCATTGAAAAGACCCTGCCGGATATCGATGACGATCACTTTGACCGGTTTCTCGATATAATTACTGCAAGGGTACTCGATGCCAGTAAAAGATCAACAGATATTGCCTTTGTTGAGAAACTGTTCGACCATGCCATACGAAACAAGCGCAAGAGGAAGGGACGGACCATCTATGATATCCTGCTTGGCTTAAAGATGATCAACATCGGGAAATATTCTGAAGCGATCGAGCAGCTCAAACCCCACCGGAATGTGGATGCGATCATCTGCCCTGCGATATCGTATTGTTACTTTGTTCTGTCCACCCAGCAGAGTGAAGAGCCGGATGCTTCAGGAAAAACCATCCGCGGTCCCAACCAGATGGCGCTGGCTGCCCGTGAGCAGATGATTGAGCTGATCCGATTAAATCCACCGGTCAACCGGCTTAAGGATCTCGAAGTGGTTGACGATCCCCGCATCAACAAGATATTCTGGTTCATAATAAAGCAGGCCACTGAGTGGTTCCCTAGTGAACGAGATTTCATCAGGATCGGTCTTGAAAAGGCAGCCCGTGACGGCATGCGCGAAATAAGAGAAGAACTGCTCAGCATTGGGATCGAGCGGTTCTCGGCTGATATGAATTTCCTGCGGGAACTCTATAAGGTCAAACTCGAAAAGCGTGATGCCGGGGGTGTGGCAGGCGTAGTCAAGCAGATGACCCAGCAGTACCCTGAGGAACTTGAGCCACTCTATTATGGTATGAAACTCTCGGTGATCACCGCTCGTTTGGAGACCTATTACCGCTTCAGGAAGCTGGCGCTCATAAAGAAAATGCCCTTAAACATTCTGGTGCTCCTCGATTTTGCATTTGAGCTGATGAGCGGCAAACAGTATGAGGCACTGGCCTGTCTTGAGGAGATCAAGATGAAGCTTGGTCCCCGGCACTACTATGCGACTCTGCTAGAGTATGTAGCGCACGATTTCTTATCTGAAGATGAAAAGAAGGTCAAACAGGCAAAGAGGGCGATTATCGACTCGATCGACCAGTATTGCATGAAACTGTTAAAGATCAAGGATCAGTAAAGGGGTGCAATGAATGAAATATGAATCTGGTATGTGTTTTAAGAAAATGGAGCGGGCCGGGGCTGGTGTGTGCTTATGACCAAACCTCAGGTGATGATCGTCAATGAAGATCCCGCACAGGCAATCGAACTTTCAGCATTGTTAAAAAAACACGGGTATACGGTTTCTGCCACGGTATCCGGTGGTGAAGCGGTACAGAAGAGTGAGACACACGGGCACCCCGCAATTGTACTCATTGACCTGTCGCTATCCGGTCTGCCGGATGGAATTGCCACTGGAGAACAGATCCAGGCAAAACAAAATTGTCCGGTAATTTTTATTGCATCTTCTGTGGATGAGGCAAAACAGGCAAAGGTTAAGCATCCTCAGTTCGGGTATATCTCAAAACCCTTTAATGAACGTGAACTGATAATCGCACTGGAATCAGCACGCTACCGGCAGGAAGCAGAGCAGAAGATCCGCGTGTCTGAAGATGAACTAAAAAAATATCACGCTCATCTGGAAACGGTTATTGCACGGCGCACAGCAGAGCTCAAAAAAACCAATGCCCAGCTGCACCGGCTCCTGCACTTCATCGAACTGACCGAACGCAAACTTGCCACCGATTCGCTGGAAATTGATCTCCATGATGAGAAGGAGATCCCAATCAGCATCGAAGAAGGAGTGATCACGGCAGATACGGATCTTAAGATCGTCTTGATCAACGAAGCCGCCTTACAGCAGCTTGGCTGGGCAGAAGATGATGCAACCGGTACCGGCATCGGTGAAGTGTTTGCCTGTACCGACGCGTCAGAAGCCAAAAGAATTACTGCCTCTTTAAAATCCATGGCCTCTTCCGGTAATGCCGGAAAGCCGCTTGGAAATATCCAGGTACTGTCCAAAACCGGAGATGCCACGGTATTTGTAAGCTATGCCGAACCTATTCTTGACAGCGATGGTGAACGGGTGGGAATTGTTCTTACTTTCCGTAACGCAAAAGAGGACCGTAAAAAGGATTACAAGGCATTGCGTACCCGGAAACTCGAGTCGCTTAATTTAATGGTGCGGGGCGTTGCCCATGATTTCAACAATATCCTCTCATCAGTGCTTGCAAATATTCAGCTGGCGAGGATGGAGTTAGATGAGGCCGGCAACGGGTACGGGCGCCTGATTCGGGCCGAAGACAGCCTTCTTAAGGCACGAGGGTTATCCGATCAGCTCTTAACGTATTCCAGTGGAGAGACCTCACAGGGAAAAACCACAGATCTGGTGGAACTCATTAAGAATGTGGGAAAATTTTCTGTGCGGGGCACCAATGTGAACTGCGAGTTTTTTATTCCTGCAGATCTCTGGAGTGTGCCGCTGGATGAGGATCTTGTGCAGATGATGCTCAATGATCTCTTCTTGTTTCTCGATAGTTCTATGGCAGCAGGTGGAACGATACGGGTGTCTGCCAGAAAC
>JAURZP010000232.1 GCA_030653335.1 Methanoregula sp.
ACCTTATGTGCCGGTAGTGCGTAGGGCGCTTTCGGTATCAACGGGCAGGATTGGCATTGCCTGCAATCCTCATGGGGGTCTCTTTGTCTTTCCGGCAGTCAGCGATTTTATTGGTGGTGACATCATTGCAGATATCCTATCCTGTGGCATGAGTGAAAAAGAAGAGATCTCCCTCTTGATCGATATCGGTACAAATTTTGAAGTTGTGCTTGGCAACAGTGAGTGGATGTTTTCATGTGCAGGTGCCGCCGGACCCGCACTGGAAGGCGGTGAGGTACTCTTTGGGATGCGGGCAAATCCCGGTGCGATTGAGAAGATTCTAATCGAACCGGGCACGCTCAATACGGTTTATTCGACAATTAACAATGTAAAACCCCGGGGGATCTGCGGTTCAGGATTGATCGATCTTCTGGCAGAGCTGCTCTGCACCTGTATCATCGACAGAACCGGGCGCATCAACACAGATATCACAAATCCACGAATACGGACAAACGGTTACCACCCTGAATACGTTATTGAATGGGCAAACAGAACCGGTATAGGAAAAGATATTGTGATAACCGAAAACGATATCAAAAATCTCATCATGAGTAAAGCATCAGTACATGCAGCCTGTATCACACTCATGAACCAGGCTGGCATTAACAGAAATGAGATCAGCACCATTTATTTTGCCGGGGCGTTTGGAAACTACATCAACAAAAAGAATGCAACGGTCATTGGACTCATTCCGGAAATAGGAATTGATAAGATCATCAATATCGGAAACGGGGCAGTGACCGGTGCAAATATTGTACTTATTAACCGTAGGAAGAGAAAAACTCTTGACGATATTACGTGCAGGATTGCCTATATTGAGCTCAATGCTGAGTCGTCATTCATGGACGAATATACTTCCAGCACATTCCTGCCCCATACGGATCTCACGCTCTTTCCGAATGTACAGAAACTTATCGATATCTGCCGGATAACAAAGGAGTGAAAAACTATGGCAAAGATGATTCCCTCCCCCAATTCACAGGCAACCGGTATCGGTTCTCTCCCAAATTCAGATCCCGTTGAGGCATGCCGGGATGTGCTGGAGATCTTCCCTGCGTTTCCCTATATTCCCTCCCTGCCCAGCAGGGGATTGCTCGAGAGAATTGTTTTTAATGATTCTGAGCAGTTGCCCGGGCGTATTATACGCGATGAACGTCTTTTCTTTGATAGTTCTTCAGACCATACTGCTGCCATGGAACAGGTATACATGGATTATGTTGAGAAAAATTTTGCACCCTATGCCCTTCACACGGAATACTCGTCAGCATTCACTGAGATGATGAAATGTAAGCTTCCTCATGTAAGTATCTTAAAATTCCAGATCACCGGACCGGTCACATTCGGTATGCAGGTGGTAGATGAGGCAAAGCGCCCGATCTATTTTGATACACAGCTGGCCGATGTACTGGGAAAGATGATGGCTTTAAAGGCACGCTGGTGTGAAGTTGAGATGCAGGAAAAGACCGGAGTTAAAGAGACCGTTATTATTCTTAACGAACCATATCTGGCATCTCTGGGTTCTTCGGTAGTACCTGTTGATAAGGAGACTGTAAAGGCCAATTGGGAAGATGTAGCAACATTGGTAAATGGGGGATTAGGGATCCATTGCTGCTCGAATACAGATTGGGATTTTGTTCTCGGGCTCAACCCTTCAGTGGTCTCACTGGATGCGTATACAACGGCAAATGAGTTCCTGTTGTATGCTGATACAATCATTGCCTATATGGAGCGCGGGGGTGTTGTCGCATGGGGTATTGTACCATCAGACCCCCAGTTCTTTACTACAGAAAACACTGATTCGCTCTACAACAAGTATCTCGAGATCCGCACGCGGCTCTGTAACTCTATGCCCGAAGAGCTCTTCGAAGCCCAGTCACTTATCACACCCAGCTGCGGGATCCGTTTTGCTGATCGCCCCATGGCCCGGGCGATTATGCAGGCAACAGCAGAGATTTCGAGTAGAATCCGTCAGAATTACACATGATCTTACCGACTAAGGTTTTTGCTATGCCCACTCATCCTTTCACCATTGTTATATCCGGTAAAGGCGGGACGGGAAAGACCACTATCAGTTCACTGCTCACCCGCTCCTTTATCGATATTAAAGAAAAACCGGTGCTTGCAGTTGATGCAGATCCCAATGCAAATCTTCATGAGGCCCTTGGTGTTAAAGTGAGTGAAACACTGGGCAGTATGCGCGAGGAAGCATTCACAAGAAAGATTCCGCCCGGCATGAACCGGCATGATTATGTCCGTTTCAGGTTCAGGCAGGCGCTTGTTGAAGCAGAGGGATTTGATCTCGTTGCAATGGGAAGACCAGAAGGCAGCGGGTGTTACTGTTTTGCAAACGATCTCCTGTCAGAATGTATGAAAGAGCTTGAGAGAGAATACCGGTTCATTGTAATTGACACAGAAGCGGGTATGGAGCACATCAGCAGAGGTACCATAGGAAAACCAGACATGCTGCTGATCGTCAGCGATCCTGGAGCCCGGGGGCTGCGTACCCTCTCCCGGATACGTGAGATCGCTACCCAGCTCGGTCTCGAACCGGCAAAGATCCATATTGTCTTTAATAAATACAAAACCGGCACAGCACCGGTCGATATCGGCAATGAAACGCCCATAGCGATTATTCCGGATGATCCCAAAGTAGAGGCTGCTGATCTAGCTGCAACTCCGGTCTCACAGATTCCTGCTGGCAGTCCCGCCCGGATTGCTGTGCGGGAACTTGCAGAAAAGATCAGTTCATTTGCAAAAGAACAGATAAGCGCCTAAAAAAAATCAGAGGAAAACAGCCACGGCAATGGTAGTTGTCCAGAGACCATTTTTATCCCCTTCTGCTGACTGGCAGACATGTTTGGTTTTGATAATTTTCCCGCTTGCCTTGTAGATCTGTTCACGCTCCTGCCAGGCAAGACTTGCATCGAACTTGATGCCCAGTGTGGTGGCAAGCATGGTGGCTGCAAGATCTTCAGCATATTCCCCGGTCTTTTCCTGGGTTTCACCGTATGCATGGTGTTCGGATAAATACCCGTACTCTGCGGCTTCTTTTGGCAGGGCCAGACCGATGGCAGCAGATACCAGACGGTTTGGTTCGTTTGTAGCATTCCGGGCCATAACGCAGTAGGTGATGCCTCCCGGAAGCAGTTGATCCAATCCGTCAGATTTGCAAATCTGTTTACAGTTGGGAGGAAAAATACTCGAAACGTATACCAGATTACATTTTTCTATCCCGGCCCTTCGCAGTGCCAGCTCAAATGAGGCAAGACGATCCTTATGGACACCCACACCTTTTGTGAAAAATATCCCGGTCGGAACATACATATTTTTTAAATATTATCTGTTTCCTTTTTAAGTTTTGGTCAATTTAGCGATAAATTAAAAAAAATAAATTGTATTACCCTTAAAAAATCCGGACGCGCCCTTCCGGAGAATTTTTTTTAAGCCATTCTGGTATCCCCCGTGGGTTGAGAATCAGGATGAGCCTTTTGATTGTGATACCTATTCAGAACGGGTCCGGCACTCAGGACATCCCCGAATTTTAATTAAGAATCCTGATTGGAGAGGATCAAACAAGAAGGTATTTATACATTGATGTTTAATTTTGATTCATCTGGTTAAGTCAGACACTAAGACACTATTTGTCTGACATATGTATGACAAATGACAGACATATGTCAGAAACGTTGGGGTAAAATGATGCAAAGAATCACGCTCCGGTTGCCTGAACAGCAAATCAATCTGCTCCAGCAGATAGTAGACACGGGAGAATATCCCAATGTCTCTGAGGCTGTTCGGGCTGCGGTCCGCGAACTTGTTGAAAAACGTGCAAACCGTGTCTTAAAGGAGAGCGACCAGGTTTCATTTAAGGTTTGAGAGGGTAAAAAATGCAGAGCATTATTAACGACGCTTTAAAAAACGCCGACCTTGAAAAAGAGATGAACAAGGCTGGCAAATCAAATGAAATGGATGATGACTTTTGCGGACAGCCACGGATCGTCATTATTGGATGCGGTGGCGCAGGCAACAACACCGTAAACCGTATCCACCACATGGGCGTTTCCGGTGCAGAGACGATCGCAATCAACACCGACAAGCAGCACTTGGACATGATTCAGGCCGACAAACGTATCCTTATCGGTAAATCCTTAACAAAAGGTCTTGGAGCCGGGGGATATCCCGATGTGGGTAAACGTGCAGCTGAGATGGCACGCCCGACACTTGAGGCAATTTTAGAATCAGCAGATCTTGTCTTTATCACAGCAGGTATGGGAGGAGGTACCGGTACCGGTTCAGCACCCGTTGTCGCATCCATTGCAAAAGAGCAGGGTGCAATCGTAGTCGGAATGGTCAGCTATCCGTTCCAGGTTGAAAAGGCCAGACTGATTCGCGCAGAGGAAGGTCTTGAAGCACTTGCAGCAGCAGCTGACTCAGTGATTGTTCTAGATAACAACCGGTTGAAGAACTTCGTCCCGAACCTACCGCTCGGTCAGGCATTCTCTGTCATGGACCAGCTGATTGGTGAGACCGTAAAAGGAATTTCTGAAACGATCACCGAGCCATCACTCATCAACATTGACTATGCCGATGTCCGTGCCATCATGTCAAAGGGTGGTGTTGCAGTCATGCTTGTCGGAGAGAGCAAGCAGCAGAACAAGGCAGAAAGCGTTGTCCGCGAATGTTTAAGCAACCCGATGCTTGACATCGACTACCGCGGCGCAACCGGCAGTTTAATCCACATCACAGGTGGCACTGACTTAACCTTACAGGATGCAGAAGAAGTTGCAACCTCACTTACGTATGAACTCGATCCCCATGCAGATGTGATCTGGGGCGCCCGTGTACGCAGTGATATGGAAGGAAAGATCCGTGTTCTCGCAATCATGACTGGTGTCAAGAGCGCGCAGATTCTCGGAACCCGTCAGTCCTACAAGACCATGGTTCAGGACATTGATAACAAGCGGTCAAATCCAAAAGCAGTTGAGATGCCACAAAGCAGAAGAAGCGGCAGGGACCAGCCAAGTGGCGGCGGCACCCTTGAATGGGTCGGTTAATCATACCGGAATAATTGTTAATCAAATGAAACTTTAAAAAAATCCAGTGATTCAGGGAAATGTTGGCCTATCCAACTACCAACATCCTTTTTGTAAAGACTCTTTTAAAAAAGCGAAATCAATTATTGATACTGTGTTGAAAGTCACTTCATGCAAATTGGCGAAACGCTTAATAATTCCTTAATCCTTTAAAATATAGTACATTCGATTTGTCCTTCACTGGAAGGATTCAGGTTGCACTTTTAAAATTAAGGTGACACCTTGGTATCGGGAGTTGAACATCATGAACAGAGTGTTGAACAAAGACTTCGCTTTGAAGTCTTCTAGGAATTCTACGCTGATTGCATTTTCTGATGTTTTTCACCCTGCATCCTGCATGCAGAGTTGGTATATGAGTAAAGTAAAAAAGTCAGATTCTCTGCTCTTTTTTAACAAATCCTTACTCTTCATGCACTTCCAAAGACAGGAGAATCAGATGAGGAGTTGTAACGCATGTTGAATGACCTTATGGAAAAGAGAAAG
>JAURZP010000092.1 GCA_030653335.1 Methanoregula sp.
ACACTGTGGGTGACCGTTGGTTCCGGAGAGTATCCCTCTTCTAATCTCTTTTTGATCTCCTGCTCTTTTTCTTTGATCTTCTGGTCCAGCTCCGGGGATCGTTTACGCAGGTTCTTCACCAGGTTCCCCATTCCCGGCAGCATATCATTCACTACGCTCTCTACAACACTCTCGTCATCATCAGTCTCATTCGTATTTCGGTCATCCTTTTTCATCTTCTCCCTCCACCTTGTTTTTTACTATAAAAACTACCGTCTCCGTTTTCATGTCCGTATGTTTGCGCTGTTAC
The DNA here is from genome assembly GCA_030653335.1 of Methanoregula sp. Lineage (GTDB taxonomy): Archaea > Halobacteriota > Methanomicrobia > Methanomicrobiales > Methanospirillaceae > Methanoregula. The sequence continues at coordinate 290 of JAURZP010000092.1, forward strand.
CGATTCATCGCTGGCTGGCTTAAAAGCCGGTAAGCCAACGTTCCTCTTACCTTTGCCGGACCTGCATGGTTCATCAGGGTTTTTCTCTAGATTGATCTCCAGTATGCCATGTTTACAGCTGGCTGATACATTCGGGGTCTTTGGCAGGTCACATCCGGTACGGTCGAGCGTGATTACTAAAGAGTCGCTTGTCTCAACTACCTCAACTTCTTTTTTCTTGTGCAGGAGATCGTCATTCAACCACCACGAGAACACGATCTGCCTGCCGGTGGCAAGGTCAGTTGCGGACTCACAGAAGACCGCGATCGGTCTGCCCCGGCGCTTCACAGACATCGGGATGATGATCTCCCGCAACCGGTGCAGCACTGCGTAATGGGAAAGCCCGGAGCCAGCGCTCAGTTCGTCAAGGGTTGCGTATCGCTGCTCATACAGGATGCCGAGGATGGTTCTGCTCTCTTCATCGAGATCGCTATAGAGATCATAGCGCTGCCTTGCCAACGGTGAGGCAGATTCCGGAATCGAATCGCTGATCAACCCGCACTCCTTAAACCTGCGAGCGAGGATCTCCTGTATCTCTTCATCGCTGGAATACCGCAATATGAGTTCCTCAAGATCGGCAGCATTGCCAGCTGACTTGATACCTTTGTCTGTACAGGCAGACTTGACTTCATCCGGGTACTTCCGGTAGAGTGTATTGAGGATCTCCTGCAGGGTACCGGACAATACGGCAATGATCGGGACAATCCTGCTGCCCTGCTGCGGGGTCATTCAGTTATCACTCCTTAAGGAAAGCCGAAGGTACAGGGCCTTGTTGCCGGAGATCTCCGCCACGCCAATCTCTGTTTTTTCCGTTAAGAAACCGGGCACGTTGATGGAAAGGGGGCGGACAGGACTGATCGTTAAGGGCTCAACAACCTCAATTTTTACGTTTTTGACCGTCTCAAGAATGGATCTTCCTTTTTTCTTTTCCTTTCCTTTTCCCTTTCGCACTTTTATTTTCATGGGAAAACGGCCGGTGTCGTTTTCATGAGGAGGTATGCTTGTTTCACTGAGGGAATCATGTACTTTTTTCATGATACTACCCCGGTATCCTCTTTTAGCCCGGCACCTGCTCCCCAGCCGAGGTACCGGGCATACTGCATCAGGTTCTCCCGTCCTTTCAGTTCACCGGGAAAGAGCGGTACCTCAATGACGGTCAACTGCTCATCGTAGCGTTGGTGGATCTTTTTAAGGTACTGCTCCTGCACGGTCCGTCGTGAGGTGCAGAACGGGCAGGTATTTTTTGGAACGATTCCATTCACGATGATCCTTGCAGTGAGAATATTGAGGCGATCGAGCACCTGCTTCATCCGTTCTGTCTGGTACAGTGCGAGAGCTTCAGGGATGATGATGAGGACGAACTCTGTCCGCTCGTGATCGGTGAGAACAGAAAGGGCGTGCTGTGCCATCTTCTGGATTCTTTGTAACGCGAGTGCCAGCGTGTCTTTTGACGATTCCTTGTCAAATAAAACCCTGATAGTCCCAATCACACCGGAGAGGCGCTCCTGGATCTTCTGCATACCGGTTGTGTAGCCGACAATACTGTCCGGGAGATTTAACAGGCGCAGGGTGTGACCGGTGGGAGCGGTGTCCCAGCAGATGTAATCATACCCTTCAGGTAAGAAGGTGAGCACTTCTTCGAGTGCGAAGAGTTCATCAAAGCCCGGTATGATCGTGTTTGGGATCTCATCGAGCACATCCTCTTTTATGGGAATGATCGTGGCAAGCGCATCGATGATGGCACTGCCGTAGATCTTCTTATACTTTTCAACAACGGTTTCGGCATTGATCTCGATTGCTGATAGCCCCTTTGCGACATGGGTGACAGTTCCCCCTATCGGACATTCAAAGATATCCGAGAGAGAGGGTGCGGGATCGCTGGAGATGATCAGCACACGCTCTCCCGCATCGGCAAGCGCAAGAGCCGTAGCGGCGGCAGCTGACGTCTTTCCAACGCCGCCCTTCCCCCCAAAGAGGATGATCTTTGTTGCCGGTGTTGCAGTGGCAGCAGGTGAATCCGGTGTAGTAGTT
>JAURZP010000260.1 GCA_030653335.1 Methanoregula sp.
GAAGACATCTTCAATACCGGGCAGCGTCCGAAGATGGAGGATCTCGACCAGTATATCTACCTGAACTTAAAGATTCTCACGTACCTCAATACGGAAAAGGAGATCAAGATCGAGCACATCAGTATGGTCATCGGGGAAAACTTCTTAATTTCGTTCCAGGAAGATATCGGGGATATTTTTGATCCCGTGCGCGAAAGAATAAGAAAAGATGGCAGGATTCGGAAATTCGGCCCGGATTACCTTGCCTACGCGCTTATCGATGCTATAGTTGACAATTATTTTGTGGTTATGGAAAAGCTCGAGGATCAGGTCGAGGATTTAGAAGAGGAACTGGTCCTCAACCCGACACAGGAATCTCTCAAGAAGATCAACCGGCTTAAAAAAGATATGATATTTCTAAGGAAATCCCTCTGGCCTCTCCGCGAGATGATCAATAACCTTGAGCGGTCCGAATCCCCGCTCATTAAAGAATCGACCAAGATTTACCTTCGCGACGTTTATGACCACACGATCCAGGTGATCGATACTTTAGAGACCTTCCGTGACATGGTATCCGGGATGATCGACATCTACCTTTCAGGTCTGAGTTATAAAATGAACGAGATCATGAAGGTGTTAACACTCATTGCAACCATCTTTATCCCGCTCACCTTCGTTGTCGGTTTATACGGGATGAATTTTAAGAATATGCCAGAAATCGATTGGGAATTTGGCTATTATTCGGTACTGGTTGTGATGGTATTAATGGTCGTGGGGATGCTCACCTATTTCCGGAGAAAGAAGTGGATCTGATGCCAAAGCTGTATCGTCTCTTCGGATACCATAGTTCCACTGGAGATGAGTCGGGTGGACAAGATCCTGTTCATGCATCGGCGGAATCAAAAGATTAATTATTTCAGACAGGCTGTTAACTGTAATCACTGGGGGTGTGAACTATCGCAATATGTCCGAACTGTGGAAAAAATACACCCGAAGGCAAATTCTGTGAACATTGTGGGGCGAGACTTCAAAGTGTACAGGTACAGGCGCCCCCTTCTGAATATCCGCAGCCGGTAATTCCGCCGCAACCTCCACAGGCAAAGCAAGGGATGTCCGCACTCAAAAAGATACTTTCCATTGGAGTGATTTTTTTTTGTATTTTCCTTATTCTTGGAATTATCGGGTATATGGACAGCCCTTCTCCGGTCCAGGTCTCAAAACCCGTAATGGTCACCACGACCCTGAAATACACTGCAACTCCAACCAAAACGGGGAGTTCTTCTCAGATCCCATCTGAAATTTTAAATGGTTATGTTGATTCCAAGGGGTCATACAGGGTTACTACCAATCTTCGTGATCCAACCACAGCGTTGTACTCCATAAGGTTAGTCGGTCCAAAAAATGCAGATCTGGATCTGTATGTGAAAAAAACAACTGATCCAACAATGAGTGATTATGATTACCGGTCAGCAGGTTCCGGTTCAAATGAGCAGATCAGTATTTCTTATCCGGATGTCGGGAGTTATCACATTTTAGTACAGTCAACCAGTGGAAGCGGTAATTTTGTCCTTTATATCGATTATAAATATACCTGATTTCATCACTTTGCTGTCGTTATACCCGGGGTCATAATGATTCAGGGATGAGTGATAATCGAGAATTATTTTCTATGCGATTTACCAAAAAAAATTTTCTCTAAGTTTTCCTGACACGATCGATGCGCCCTACCGCATGAACACCATCCCAACCCCTTCAACAAACTTGATCCTGCCCACTTTCTCCCGCTCAAGTTCATAGAATGCCAGCTGGATGATGAACCGCTCCTCTTTGGTCTTCTCAAACATCTTCTCGAATTCGAGATACTCGACAGCATCAAAATCCGCCCGGATCACTTTTTTTATCTTGTCAACCCGCTCCCTGTCAAACTCGTGCCGAAAATAATCTATGTAACTCACGATGCGTGTGTCATTCTGGTTGTAATAGATCTCTCCGATCACCGAATCGATCAGGCAGACTGCCACATTCCGGCTCAGGTAGGAGTTGCCCATGCCATCGCCTTTCACCCACGCAATCACATCGTCAGCCCAGCCCGTGGGTGAAGCAATCCCAAGCACATGGTAATAATTTCCCGCTTCTGCCTGCTGGATGATGGGACGGAGCACACCCATCAGCGTTGTCAGCGTGACAGCACGGGTATCAAATCCGAGATCAGCATAGTCACTGATGTTGCAGTACGAAAAAGCTTCTGCAACCACTTTCCTGTGCGATTTCCCGAAGTAGGCGAGATCCCTGTGCTCGATCACATACACAGAACCGGCATTCACAGGAATTACTTTGTCGGCTGCATCTTTGACGGGCGGTGCTGCAACCTTCCCTGCATCATAATGATAATGCTTTTTCCAGTCTGTTACAGTATAGGTCTTGCTCTCCTGCGGGGAGAAGATCTTCACGGGAAACGCGTTCATCTTCATGTCGAACCGTGCAAGGAAACTGAGCTCGCTAATCCGGGCATTATCCGCAGAAACATAGCGGGTAGTCTTCTTCCCGATCACATCCTCAACAAGAGAGAACGACTCCGCCAGCTCAGCTTTCTTATTGAATATCAATCCTTTTTCTTCCACCAGCGACTCGCGTTTCTTCTTTAAGCTCTCCTTAAGGCCGGAAATCTCTTTTAATTCTCCCTCGGCAAGCCACTTCACTTCCATGTGGAGGGCCGAGTGATACTGATCCCGCTGCCGTGTAAGGTTTGCTTCCCGGGTTTTGAGTGTCTCAACTTCGGTATCAATATTTTTCATCTGCCCGTCAAGCAACTCAATAAGACCGGCATATTTCTTCTGCAACTCCTCGCGTTCAGCAGCCAGCGCGTCCAGTGCCGTTTTTGCCTCTTCGGGGGTCAATTCGCCCTTCAACAGTTTAACGCGCAGCTGGTGAATCCTTATCCGGTATTCATTGTTCTGCCCATTGATCGTGTCATACTCGATGAATTTTCCGGTCAGCTGTTTGAGTCGTTCTTCAGTGATGGTTGCAACGCGTGATCGTTCATCCCGGGAGAGGCGTGTCTCTTCGACGATCTTTTTTGCCACTTCAAAGACATCACCCATCGCTCCTTCATCCTTGAAAAAAAGTGGTTCTTTTGCCATTTTCCTCCCCTCACCGTTTCATAAAGTAATCGAGCCGGTCAGAGAACGTATTCTTCATGACATCGAGCTCCTTTTTCAGCTTGCGGACCTGGATGATGATATCGGAAGTCTCCCCCTTGAGGACATGTTCATAGATGAGTTCAGAGGTCTTTGTGATCACTTCAAGTTCAGTAACGAGCAGACGGTCGAACTCAATCATATGATCGATATCCTCATCTGAAACCCCGTCCTGCTTGAATAAGGGGGACTGCCCGAACGGGGATCCCTCGATCTCAACAACAAACAGGTCGATGGCTTTGAGAATATCCTTGATGTGATCAACAACTTCCCGCTTGCCATCGCGGTACGCAAGATCGCTCACTTCTTTTAAATTCACCGCAGATTTTCTCAGCTCGCGCGCAAGTTTCTCCCGTACGGAGCGATCGGTATTCAGCCGGCTCCTCTTGGCTCGATAATCATATCCGGGAACTAACTTTCCTAAAAATTCAATTGCCGATGTAGTAGTCACCATGCAGAATCAGTACCTCGCTAGTGGCGGAATATGTTTTTTCAAGTATTAAAATGGGAGAGGTCAGAGAATCGGATGGTTTGTTCCGCACATGTGCAATCTGCGGAACGAACGCATAAAAACCGGTAAAAAAATAAAAATAATCTCAGTAGCGCATGCCCGACCCAAACATCGCAAGTACCCCGATAATCATGAGTACGACTACGATGATCCATAACACAACTATACCGATTACGCCTCCAGTGCTCGATGCAATATATGGAATTTCACCTTTGTTCATCTTATTAGCTGTTGTATAGGAATCATATAACCCATAAATCCATACAAGGAATGGCAAAATCGGAATAAACGAAGTGATGAGCATTCCGAGAAAAAATGCAGCACCTTTTAAGGTCTGACCGTTATAGGCCTGCCCGGCACCTGGAAAGAAAAATGATAAAACTCCTGATATGATGGGATTCTTATCCTCCTTTGCCACAACTGGCTGCTGGGTATATACCGGTTGCTGGACTACGGGCTGCTGGAAAGTCTGCGTTGTTCCAACAGATGCACCGCAATGTTCACAGAATTTGCCTTCGGGAGTATTTTTTCCACAGTTCGGACAGATTACGATAGTTCACACCACCTTTGATTAAAGTTATTCTACTTGCAGGAATGTAATTAAGCTTTTGATTCAGCCTGCAAACGAGAAAATCTACTCATACATTTTTAAGAGGCAGAAACGATTCAGTCCTCATCTATAAATAACAGTTCGTAATTAAGTAAGATACAGGGATGGGCATCTCATGTTTGATACCATTAAATGCCGCTCATGCGGGGCAGAAAATAAAAAAAACAGCAAGTTTTGTGCACAATGTGGTCAACTGGTCTCAGGTCAGCTCTGTACTAAATGTGGCCAGCCTGTGAGATCCGGCGCTACGTTCTGTTCGGGTTGTGGTGCAAAAGCTGAAGCACCCAGTACTTATGCAAGCGCCACCTACCCGGAAGAATTCGTTGATTTAAGCAAGTCCAATGTCTGGCAGAGGCGCCCCAATGATCTGGCGCACCGGTTTGAGGCAAGCGACCTCAACTCCTATTTTGCCGGTCTTACAAAGAAGATTACTGTCATGCAGGGCACAAAGGCGATCTTCTTACAGGGTGGAAAATACCAGGGAGACCTGCCTCCGGGAACCTACACGGCAGACAGTCTTTTGGAGTTTTTAAAAACCTTAAACTTTTATGAAAAGACTACCATCATTCTCGTTGACGATGGTGATATACCAATCGATTTCTCCATCGGTGAGTTGCGGACATCAGAGAATTTTGATGCCGGTGTCAAAGGCAAGATGGTTGTGAAAGTCGATAAGCCAATCCTCTTCTTTGACAACCTGATGAAATCGAGGCCGCACCTTGAGGTAATCGACCTCTTCTCATATATCAGAAATGAACTCCTCAATATCCTCCAGTCAAAGATCAAGGGCTATTCTTTTGAAGATCTGTACGGGAATCTTGAGCTCAGGAAAGAGTTACAACAGGATTTTGAATATAACCTGACCACAACGCTCTCCCGGTTGGGACTCCAGCTCGTCCATCTCCCCTACTTTGACTATGACGAGTCCTACTGGCAGGACATTATCCAGCAGCGCGGGACCATGTCGCGTGAACTGCTGGAAAAACGCGAAAAGATGCGCAAGGATGCCGAGATTGGTCTAGTCGATTACGAACAGTCAGTTGCCACTAAAGTGAAAAAGACCGAGGTGGACCGGGCCGGCCAGATGATCGACCGCGAGCGTGAATCAATCGAGCGCAAGAGGTTTGACGAGATCACCAAACTGTTCCGTGAACGGCTCACTGAAGATAAGATGAATGAGTTCCAGAATGCCGAAGATCTGGAAAAATACATCAACAGCATTGACAAGGAACGGGCATTCCGCCAGAATGAAATGACGGACTTAAAGATCCTTTTTGAAACGAACCGGCAGGACAAGGCAGTTGCCCGGAAGCTCATGCTCGCACACATGGAGCAGAGTCACCAGCTGGCCATGAAAGGAGAAGTGATCGAGGCCGATGTCAAAGGACGGCGGACAGTCGATGATTACGATCTTGAGAAGCGCGGAAAAGTCAGCGGTCAGGATGTAAAAGAGGCAGAAGCCGGAATTGAACTGCTGCGGAAGATGAAGGCAGCAAAACGGGAAGATGCCACAGGTTACCAGTCCCTCGAACTCGAAAAGGCACAGAAAGCAGCAGATATCGAAGCACAGCGCTTAAAAGCCCGGTCAACTGCAACCGATGAAGCGCAGATTTCAATGGCCGAAGGAAAGGCCGGTGAGCAGCTCACAGAACTTGCCAAGATGAAACAGGCAAAATCGCTCACTGAAGAGCAGATGATGGCCCTCTCTGCCAAAGACAGTGCTGCGGTTGCTGCCGCACTCAAGGAAAAATACAGTTCGCAACAGACCAAGGAACAGATGGAACAGCGCCTGAAAGACCAGCAGGTATTCGTTGACCGGATGGCGACAATGGAGAACAAGAACCGCGACCAGATGGAGCGCATTCTCGGGAAGTCCCTTGAACAGATGGGGCAGACCGCCTCAACCCGGGCAACTTCCGGCTCTTCAGGTGGAACAACCGTAGTCTCCCCGGGTGGTTTTGGCGCACCGGTCATTGTCGGTGGGGCGGTACCAATTCCGCGAATCCCTCAGGCACCTGCAAAGAAGATCCTCTGCCGCAAGTGCAATGCCGAGCTCGATCCAACAGAGCGGTTCTGCAACACCTGCGGTGAAAAAGTTCAGACTTAAATTCCCATTATTTTTTTTAAAACACTGTTCATGCAGTCGCCCTATACCCTTCTGCTCCGTGTAATTTTTACAGTTTTAAAATAACAATAGATAAAAAAGAAAGGTCTTATATCACTATAAAATGATAGACCAGTTAATTACGCTCTATCATCAGAAATGGGAGAATGTCAATGAAATTGCGAAACCTGAGTCTTGGAATCGTGCTGTTTCTTATTATTGGAATCCAGTTTGCTGCCGGTGTCACGGTATTGAATCCTGTCATCAACCCGACAGGAGATCTCACCGCAGGAGCAAATGTCAGTACTTCATTCAAGATCGATATGACGCCTTCGGGAAGCGATACGTTTCCGAAGACCAACACGCTTCAGATCTTTACGGATCTGAACAATGCGAAATGGACTGTTACGATGATCAGGGATGGTGTTGAACATCCGGTGCAGCAGGAATTCGGGCGCAGTGTCTATCTCTCTGGCTGGATCCTCTCTTATCCGGCAGCTGTACAGGAATCACTAAGGATATCACTCGAAGGTACAGTGCCCTCGGTAACAAAATCAATGAACAAGACCATTATCCTTGTACAGGAACTTGACGGAAACAACAAAGTGATACCCGCAACGATCGTCACCAACGAGCGGCTGATCGTCAATCCAACGGACATGACCCAGAATATCGCAGTGCGGGAAGCTGATCTGAGGACTTACCGGATACATATTGACGCACGGGCCCAGATGGGAATCAACACCACTGGCGCAGAACAGAAGTATTCCGCTGCGCAGGCAGCCATCCAGTCTGCAAAAAATGCGGATTTTGCCACCGCTCAAGCCTCTCTCAATACGGCAAACGGCCTGATGGATGAAGGTGAGAAACTCCTTGACAAGGCATGGGCGGAAAATGAGATAGCAAATGCACAGGTACCGATCACAAAGACCGTTGACCTTGTCACGTATTTCACAGTTAATAAGAGTATTACCAATGACCCGCGCCTTTCGATTGTCATTGCCAAGAAGGAGAGTGCAGAGCAATATCTTTCATCAGCACGGGATCTTCACTACCTTGGCAACTATGCGTTCTCCCGGGTGAAAGCAAAAGAGGCGTTTGACAAAGGCAACGAGTCCTTAAATGATGCCATCAACTTCAAAATTGCCCTGACAAATACCGGTGGCGGTGGCAGCACTGGCCTGAGCTGGTTAAATACCACAACCCTGATCATTGCCGGGGTAGTTGTTGTAATCATTGCAATCGCCGGGTATTTCCTCCTGCGAAAGAAAAACCGCTGGGATGAATATTAAACACTTTTTTTAAAACTCTGGAAAAATTTTCGTTTGGTTTTTTATTGAACCACAATCAATGGAAAAGTTTTAGATATCCCCGTCTGGTTTTTATAAAAAATTTCACTTTCGCCCCGCCCGCTATGGGATTTATAATTCCATTGTATCAATCAGAATAGTGGGAAGGATAAAACCCCCCTAACAATGAGCCCGATGCAAGAAACGGCTCGCACTTCCCAACCTCTCAAAACCTCAGAAGAACCTCTCTCCAATACACGGAGATAGATACCCCCTCTCTCTTTTCTTTTGTTTTTGTCCGGGTGTGCAGGCAACGTCACACAATCATAATATATTTTTAGAACGTTTGTCTTATGTCTGCTATGACTCTTCGTTCCTTAAATCTTCCCGGTGTTGGAACCAAATACGAATTCGAGACTGATAAGGGCGACACGGTCGCCATATTTTTCACAAAAACCGGCATTATCCAGATGTACACCCTGCAGAAAGGCTGCAAGACTCCCAGCGCGGCCGAGATGTCACCGGTCGAGGCACGGAGGCTTGGAAATATCTTAACCGGTGCGATCATTGAAGCCGATCAGGAGAGTGTTGAGATCGCCTTCTCAGCGCTTGCCGATTTACGGATCACCATCCACACGTTCTTTGTCACACCCGCAGTTGTTGGAAAGACCATTGAAGAACTCCAGATCCGGGCAAAGACCGGTACAACCGTGATCGCGGTCTGCCGGCATGACCGGAATATCATCAACCCGCCACCGACATTTGCATTTGAAAAAGGTGATGCGGCACTGGTCATTGGGGAGAGTGACCAGATCAAAACGTTCGAGCGGGAAATTATGGTGAATTAATGGAAGGCTTCATCATCGCACTCTTTGTCTGCATGGTGCTTGCGCTTATTTCCAAATATCTGTCCATTCCTGCCATCCCGTTCTATATCCTTGCAGGAGTCATCCTGGGAAAAGCCGGGCTCGGCGTTGTACACTCTGATGAGATCAGCCGTTTCTTTTCGGAGATGGGACTGCTTTTTCTGTTATTCTTCATGGGCCTTGAGCTGAAGCTGGAGCGGATTATTGCCAATCCCTCAAAAGTGCTCAAGGGCGGGTTTATTGGCCTGACCATCGATATGGGTATCGGGTTTATCGCCGCCTACCTTCTCGGTTTCTCGCTGATGGAATCGTTCATCGTGGGTGCAGCATTCTACATCACCAGCACTGCGATCGTTATCACCTCGTTAATCGAGAACCGGAAACTGATGTTCAAGGAGACCGAGACGATCATCTGGGTGACGATTTTTGAAGATATCGTCCTGATAGTTATCCTTGCCCTGCTGTCGGCAAGCGACCAGAACCTCCTGTTCTTCTTTGCCAAGATAGCACTGGCCCTTGTCTTTATGTATGGCATCTCCTATTACGGCAAGGAGTTTCTCGTATCCATTCTTGATCGCGATGACGAACTCCCCATCCTTTTCACGTTTGCCGCGGTACTTACCACGGCATCTTTTGCCCTGTTCCTGGGAATCCCGGAGACCCTGATGGTAATCGCCTTGGGCGCTGCTCTGGCAACCACGGATCCCGACGCGTTCGAACAGCATGCCCGGCCGTTCAAGGATGTCTTTTTGGTATTGTTTTTTGTCTTCTTCGGGATCACAATTGACTTCTCGGGAGGAATAAACTGGTTCATCATTGCAGTCATCTGCTCCCTGGCAATCGTGAGCAAGTTGATCTCCGGGATGATAATCGGTCTCACCATCCACGGTTCTGCCCTTTCGGGCCTGGAAATATGGTCAAATACCATCAGCAGGGGTGAATTCTCGATAGCACTTGCTGTCCTCTACGGGTCGCCGGTCATAGCAACTACCATAGCTGCGCTGGTCATTGTAACCTCCATCGTTGGCTCGTTCACGGCAAAATACAGTACCTGGTTGCGAAGGGGGATCGTATCCCGCAGCCGGAAAAAAGCCCTCATGCACCGACCCCATTGACCAGCAACGGTTGTTCGAACGGCACGAGTCCGGTGGAATGAATGTGGGAGTGAACAATTTACCGGGCATACAGGGCATTGTTTCCTGTATCCACCAGCCCAACCTTTACCATTTCCAAATACGCTACCCGCGTTTTCACATCCGGCTGCACGATATCACTTTATCGGCTTGTGAATCAGGTAACTCCGGGTAAAAACAATAATGACCAGAGTTCAGTGATTGCGTGATTTCAATCCTGATCCGTGAGGCTCTCCCCGTTTCGCCACGATTTCCTGTACTACTCGTCTTGAACTGCAGAGTTCGCTGTCCGCATATTTTCCTATGCGCACGATCTCTGGTGTGAGGTTCCGGGCAGCAAGCTGCAACCGGAGTTTTTCCTCGTCAAAAAGCTGGTTGAATCCTATTGTGATCACTGCCGGGCAAATCTCTTCAATCGGGCGGAACATATCTGTTTTGTCTCCGAGAATTGCATGGTCTACCGGGCGAAGTGATGCGATCATTGCAAGCCTCTGTTCTTCCGGAATGATCGGGCGGGGCTTGTGTTTCACGTTCATGTCGCGGGCTACGATCACAAAGAGTTCATCCCCGAGTTTTTTGGACTCTTCAAGATAGTAGAGATGCCCCGGGTGCAGAAGATCAAACGTGCCAGTGGCAACCACCCTGCGGATGCTCATGCGATCACCTCGATTTTGCACGGTTCCCCGTCAGCGCTGAAGCACTGCCAGTCGCCCGTGCGGTAAGGGTAGCCGATGATCAGGTGGAACCGCCCGGCCCGGGGAAAGAAATTTACATCAGCATCTGATGGGCGAAGCACACCGTTCGGGTGACTGTGAGCGCTGCCGGCGAGGTGGGTATCAAGGGGCATCATATCAAAGAAGACCGAGGCTGAGTTTTCTCCGGTGATGGTGCCGGGAACCATGTTCAGCTCAGCGATCACTCCGTCTCGTTCTATCAGAAGGGCTACGAACTCGTTGGGGTGACTGTCCCTTCCAAGTTCAAGGAGCAGCCTGAGAAGTTCCTGTTTGATTCCGCGGATGTTCATGGTTGATGCCTTGCACCCTTGCACGGGCGTTGTACCGATCATATGCGTGCTGCTGGTCAAAAAAAGGCTCGTAGAAAAAAGAAAAATGGATTTAAGATTCGACCTTTGCGAGCTCCTGACTCAGGTCCTGCGAGAGATCGACTCCGGTAAATGCACCGCTGGTAGGGAGCGGCATGGCAAATGCCGGTGTGATGTCATATTCCACGGTTGTGTTTGCCGGTACAGTGAAATCCAGGATATGACCCCCGGTGAGCCGGTCGTCGCTGATGAAATGCAGGTGGTAACCCGCGACATTGAGTCCTTTGAAAAACGCCGGCGTGTAGAATCCGACTACGGTGCCTGTGGTATCAGCATAGGTGTACACCGACTGGTTCTTTGCGGCCTCCGTAAGCGTGGGGTAGGGTTTCTGCTGCGCAGGGATTGCCCGCACCTTCATCTGGGGGAATGTGCCCTTCATCCGCACTGCGTAGATCATATTCTGCGAGGGTAATCGACCGTTCATTTCCTGGGAAAACACGGAAAAGTTCATAGGCCGGTTAACTGTTTCAGTGATGTCGCGTTCAAACCAGGTGACCGTTGCAAACGGCGTGGTGGCGGTGTCACTGACCGCATACACCCTGCCGTCAGCCTTTACCTGGTACACCTTGCCGTCAATCACGATCATCTCACCTTCAAGGTCTTTGAATGTACCTATACCAAAGTTCCCGTGTTTCCTGAGCTCCCCGACCGGTTGCACGCCATCAAATACTCCCTGCATCAGGGCGTCGATGGTCGAGACCTGGTAGAGTATCTCGCGATCTGTAGGTACTGCAGAAGCAGTCGGAATTTTGGTAAACGTAGTATAGGCCGCTGCACTGCAGAAGACGAGTACTACCGCAAGGCCGATGCCAAGGAAAAATTTTAGGTCCATGACTATATGTCCGGAAAATTATTTCTTGCCGGTTACTTTGATGACGTGGTAGCCGAACTGGGTCTTGACCGGGCCGACAACCTTGCCGACTTCTTCGGTAAAAGCGATCTGCTCAAACTCGGGCACCATCTGGCCCTTGCCGAACCAGCCGAGATCTCCCCCGTTCTTTCCTGAAGGGCAGGATGAGAACCGCTTTGCAACAGCAGCGAAATCTTCACCGTCGGCGAGTCGTTTCATGATCTTGTTTGCTTCGTCTTCGGTCTTTACAAGGATGTGGGATGCACGTGCCTGTGGTGCCATACTTAGAAAT
>JAURZP010000264.1 GCA_030653335.1 Methanoregula sp.
TCACCAGTGATTAAAACGGTATTCCGGGCTTTTGCGAGCACGGGAACGGAGATATCTTCATACGAGGGCTTCTCGTATTTATCCAGCATTTCCATAAGTTCTTTGACCTCTTCCGGTTTGAGGTTTTCCACGAGTAATCCCATGGACGATAATGTGTGAAAAGGTGGGTTTTGCAATTCGTGAATGATGAGGTTTGTGATCACGAATTTGCATGGCAGGCTAAATGCGATTGGAAGCAGTTTTCCATAATGCAAATCCAGAATCGTATTTGTGTCAACCACATAAAATTGCGGATTGTAGAGAATCGGATTCACCTTCAAACGAACAGAAAGTACTGATGTTCTGGTTTAATAGTTCAGCAGCTTTCGATGTGGAAATAAGACCCTCTGCATGAGATTTAAAAACCATAGAGGTCATGCGAACAGGCACCTCTCCTTTTATCTCATCCCCTGGCTCTTTAGAATTCCAGCCTTGACTCGAGAACAACTTCTGCATCTCAACATAAAACACCGGAGAAATTATTCCGAGATCTTTTGCCCTATATAGCCAGGCACCCATCGAAAGCCCGTATTTTTCCTTGAGAATCCGTAGTTCCTTAAGCGAGAGTTTATTCCTCTTATTACCGAGCTCAAAAATTACTTTTTCAGAGGGTACCAGAAGGGAGCCGGCAAACCGGTGCATGACCTTTTCTGTATCGACTCCTTCTTCTACATCGAGAAGGCAATGCCCCAGTTCGTGGGCAAGAGAAAACCGCTGGCGTGCCCGGGGCAGTCCTTCTTTCATCACAATGATTGGATTAGTGCCATATTCAGTAAACAATGCATCAAATTTTGTGATGCCCCTGATAATCCCGATTTTAATGCCTTTATCTTCCAGCAGGTTTGTCAGGTTTTCTATTGGATCTGTCCCAATATCCCAGACTTTTCTGAGATCGTTCGCTGCCTTTTCTGCATCATCGAACGAGGAAACTTTTTTTTGGAATCCCAAGGGCATCTCAAATGTGCGATGATTGCCGGATAATTTCTCGATCTGGAGATAGCGTTCCAGCCATTCTTTTGTCTCGGCATTAATCTGCTTCTCGTCCCGTTTTTTCATCTTTTTGGAACGGAATGCTATCTCGTTTAATTGTATTTGCTGGTTTTGGGGCCGTAGCAGAGAGGCAATGGGGATCTGCAATCTCTCGCTTAACTGGATGAGGGTCTGTGAATCAGGGACCAGCTTGTTTTTTTCATATTTGTCGACAGTCGTATGCGAAACACCGATCTGTTCCGCAAGGTCTCTTAAGGATATCCTAAGAATCTGTCTCCTTAACTTTATGCTCTCTCCCATGCTCATAATTTCACCAAAAAAATTTTGGTTTACAAATTGACTAACTACACTACTATTTGTAACCTTATATTTATAATCATATCATTTGTTTTTGTCAGAGAATACGGCCCATGATTATTGGATTTCCGCAGATCAACAGTTTCCATAACCGATTTCGGATTTCTCTGCAAAGACATTGCTATTTGACGTTGCTAATTTCGTAAGTGGTCGGCCATCTAAAAGCACTACTCTTCCCATACTTTTTAATATTCAATTTTCCCGCTATCATACCCATTCATCAGACTTTTTTATTTCACGCTTAAGCGCCGTTAAATGTCATCGGAAATTTACGAGCCGATAGAAATGCACGGTTCCAGGGTCAGGTGCTCAATTCTGGCGCTATATACAAACCTGTTTCCTCAATGGCTGTGGGCAAACACGAATCAACCAGTTTTACCAGATTCTGACAACCGGTCTAAAGAAGCAGTACCTTAAGTGTGACGTAGGTAGTGTTCATGTAAACCGGGCAATTGCACTGCAATTTACTTAAAGAGGAGGCTATTTAATCATGACAGTAAAAATGTATGATATCATGAAGATGCAAGCATCAATAACCGGCAACCCGGTTCAAGGAGTCGGATACCGGGTGTTTCTGCTCCAGAAAGCGCTGGGCTATGGAATTCAAAGATTTGATGCACGCAATGAAATGAGCCATGAAAAACAGCAGGTGATTGTGCGTGCTGAGGGAGAGCCTGCCATGATCGAGGAATTTTGCTCCTTCATCCTCACTGAGTCACCTCCTAGTGCCATCATTTCAGATATTTCCTTTCAGGAATATACCGGATATGTCATCAGCATAATCGATTACATGCACTTGGTTCAGGTCGAACAGCTTTCCAAAGGAATTCCTGCAATTATCAGCATTGATAAAAAGCAGGACCGGATGCTGGATAAACAAGATCAGATGCTGGATAAACAAGATCAGATGATCCAGAAAATGGATCACATGGAATCTTCAATCACTGGAGAGATTAAAGACCTGCGAACAGACCTGCGTTCATACATGGACCGGAAATTTTCTGTAATGGAGCAGGATATCCAGCAGATCAAAGTAAAGATCGGTCTGATGTGACTATTCCCACAGCTAAAGCCTGTGGGGTTCTAACGTTGCAGGGCATTCCGGCAGAGTGTTATGGGGGATCAGTGCTCCCATCACACACATCCCTTTTTGCGTAATATTCAACCCTGATCCTGACTTGCGATGTGATATTATAATGCCGCATTAACGTCTCAACGTGCCCACAAGCAGGATAATTTTAAAAAATCATTCCTGAACGTTGACATCCTGAACCACACAGGGAACAATCCTGCAACGTGTATGCCGGATAATTGTTAAAGACGGGGACGCCGGGCAGCCTCACCTTGTATAAGTGGGGGTGTCCCCATGCACAAATCTGGCAGACACAGGATATGAGTTCCCGGTGGATCTGCCCATAGCTCGTTTCCCTTTGTACCGGAATGAATAGCAAATGTTCGGAGATCGTCCATCCCGGGTTCTGGAATTCTCCCACATGACACAATCTCCCTTCAGCAACATCCAAATGCGCAGTCTTACAGATTCATGTTCAACCCACGGGCCCGGGGGGGAAAGGAGTCAACAAAAATGGCAGATTTCGTACAAAACTCAGAGACCAAAAGTGCAATTCGCACACTTGAGAGCCAGATTGCAGACGTAACAACGTTCAATTCGATCGTCCAGTCGGTCATCACCGACAACCCGTTTGCATGTGTATCGTATATGACTGCCGGTGTAACTCATGACCCGGTAGAAAAGACCCGTGAAGGGTACGTGGTGAAGATCGTTTACCAGGATACCGAAGCAAAGACAATCGGCAGCCTGTCAGACAAGTATAGCACCATTGCCGGTTTCAACGCAGGCGCAACCGCACTGCTTGCCAGTGCTCCCCTCAGCGCAGCACACGGCGGCACTGCTGTCCGTGACGCTGACAACGAGACGTACAGCGCGACCTTGAAGTGCCACGACGCAAATGGCGAACTGTTCAATATCACTTTCAGCCGCAAACGCCTGTCCCTCACGTCCTATTCGGATGAAGCCATCCGGACGAAGGTCGAGACATGGGCAGACACCGTGGCGGCCCTCGCCTAGATGCGCAAGACGATAAAACCCGGAAGGGAGGAGACTTCTTAATTGTCCCCACTCTTTTTGGTCATCTCGTCTTTTTTTTTTGGAGAACCGTTATGGACATTGAAATTTTGGGAGTTATACTCGGAGCTGTGCTTCCGATTTATCCCGTACTGTTTACGATCCACCAGAAGATCGGACAATATGATGAGATCGTTGAGGAGTTTAAGAAACTCCGGGCGGAACATGAGAATTACAAGGAGAACTATCATGGAATCTGAAATCGCAAGAAATCCGTTCGCAACGGTGACCGGTCTGTACCGGGGAAAATTCGGAGGGCTTGAACCGCTGACAGTGGATAAGCCGCTTTCCCTGGATGAAGTGCGGCGCAATCCTATCTTCTACGAACTGGACCTGCATCCGGAGTTGGGCGATGAGAATCTTACCGGGCATGTTGATGAAATTCTTACCGGACAAAGTGGTGAAAACCTGATCATCGATGTGTGCTATGACAACCTCTCTCCGATGCGGTTGCAGGACCTGCGCCGGGGAACGGATATTCCGCGAGGCGTCCGGTTCTGGCCCGACTGGTTCGATATTCCACCTTATGAGGAGATGCATGACATTGACGGTCGCCGGGTTTACCCGCGAGCGCCTGGTATCCACACGATCAAGATCCGGACCGGTCGGAGGAAGTTTGCCCAGATGGGGCGGGCCAGGGACTTTAGCCCGGAGAATGGTGGATATACGAGTCCGGTGTTTGAGATCCGGATTGCGGAGAGTACCGATGTTCGGGAATGAAGTGCTGACCTGGTGTTTGAGATCCGGATTTCAGGTGAGATGAATGTTTGAGATCCTTAATTGCAGGATGCATGTATGTCCAGGATTCAGATTACCGGTGATACGAACGATTGAGATACCGGATATGGGTGACATAAATGTTTGAGAACGAATTGCAGACACGGTGTGCTATCTGCGGGACCGGTGTCCTGCTGGGGCTGGTCTTTGTAGTAGCCCATCTTCCGCTCGTCCTTCTTATCGTTCCTATCGCGGTGTTTTTTCTCGGTCTCATTGCAGACCCGGAGGAGACGCACGCGGTCTGGTACGGGATATTGAACACTCTTGGCATCTTTGATTTTTCCGCGCTGACGGATGCGGAGCGGGCGAACTACACGCAAAAAAAACATTACTTCTGGTTTGGGGAAGTGGGGATGGCAGCGGTGCTGGCCGGTGTGTTTACATTTCCACTGGGATGCTGGTTTGCAGGCCGGGCTGATATCTCACTGGCGTTCATCTGCGCTGCGATCCTGTTCCTGCCGCTGTTTGTGTTTTTGCCAAAATTAATTCAGCGGGCGATGAAGGCGGACACGAACGCGGTGATCGATTTGTTCGGGAAGAATGAGCAGGTCAGGAGAGTGTTCTGGTCATTTTTCGTAGTGATGGCCGCTCTCGTGCTGACACGGGTTGTTGATCCGGTTACCGTGCAACAAATTTTGGGGGTTCTTACTTCGGCTGGGATTTAAAAACCAAAAGTATGACAGGGGTGAGATTTCATCCCTGTTTCATTCTCATTTGATTTTTCGCCTAATGTGTGTACAGACCAGATATTTTCAGATGTGATCAACTATGACAAACAACAAACAAAAAAACACAACCGGGGGATCCCTTGAGATCATCCCGGAGCGGAGAAGTGACGGCGTTGCCGTGCCTTCCTCGACGGTGCCCGGAGATGAGTCCGGTACTACCGTTGACTGCAATATGAACAACCCTGAACCGGATGTGGAGTGTTTAAGAACTGCCCAGCGACTGATTGAGCGGTATGAATCCGAATCCGTAGCAGCTGATGATGAGAAAAACCTCCAGCAAGATGGTGTGAAGATCATAAACACGGATAAGCAACTGGTGGAGCGGAATGCCTCCGGTGGTGCCCATGACTGCAAGAAGAACAACCAGCAACAGGAAATGAAGTGCAAAGACACGTCACCACGACTAGTGGAGCGGGCAACTGCACTACGGGGACTGAGTATCAGTTCTGCAAAGGATTCAAAGAGCACCTGCCGGAAGCGGACCGAACGGGCACTCCATTCTCCTTATGCCGAGGTACCGTATGTCAAAACAGAGCAGGCGATCCGGGCACTGGTCTGTTCGCTCTTGGAGCGCCAGGACCGGATGAGCGAGGAGATTTTCTTAAAATTTAATGATATCAAATACCGGGTCGATGATCTCGAAATGGGCAAAAAGTCGCGTGTGACAAAGCAACCAAGTATAGAGAAGGATGCACAGAAATGACACAAGCAGCAAAAAACCCGGAGAGCGATAGGGATCATCCCCTTGCTCCCGATGAGCATGGGCAGGACCGGATGGATGACGTGATCCTGCTGAAACTCAATGATCTTGAATACCGGGTTGATGATCTCGAACTGTGCAATAAGAACCGCGTGACAATGCAGCCGTGTATCAGGAAGGAAGCGTGTAAATCGGCAGATGGTGGTGAGGTGTCGTGACAAGGGGGAGAAAGCCGCTCATCGCTCTTGGTGAGGCTGAAGTGATCGGCAGAACCCGGGGTTGTGTACTGCCAACCCCCGGCCGAAGGGAAGACCATTTCGATCTCATACTATTTTTGGAACTGCTCACGATATTTATCCGGGTAAAGCGGAGCGTCACCCACATCAGCGATCCAAAGGAGATCCTCGCCATGTACCAGCGCGAGATCATCCGGATGCGGAAGGTTTCCTTAACCGGAGTTGTTGCCCGCGAACTCTGGGTCCGGTCGCCCCGGGGAAGCTGGCAGTTCTTCCGGATTCTTGCTGACCGGATTGTTGAGATACGGCGGGATGGAACGATCATCATTGGAGTGGATCATTCGCTCGCTGATCTTGGACCGGAGGTTAAGGTTGTCCATGAAGGGGTGAGTCCGAAACTTCGAAGGTAGTTGCTGTGTTGTATAAATTCAAAATTAATCTTTTTTTTGATAGTGTAAACATCCTGATGTAAAATCACGGAGACTTTCATCAGATGCCAATGGTGCTGCAAATTTCGTTACAGTTCCCAACGCTATTTTTTTTATTCAAGAATTACATCAATTTCTTCTTCAGTAAATCCTAACTGGTGCATAACAAGTTTCATGTATACAGACGAGAGTTCTGCCTTTGCCATAATTACCGGTGCGTGGTATACTCTTCCCTCTTTCTCCCGCTTAAACATAGCATGGCTGGTGCCTCTCTGCCTGACAATCTTAGCGTTACCCAGTGCAAGAAGTCTTAAGAACTTCTTACTTGACATGGGGGGGATTTTTTTAGACACTGGCACTAACCATGAATGTTATGCTCTCTGAATATTTCCACTCACGCGAAGGCTTCACAAAATCAACATCCCCGATGAGAAATTCGCGCAGAAGATCAAGGGGAACCGGTTGTATCTCATTATCCAGCCCTTTTTCTTTCATATAGGAGAGATATTCTTCGCACGCATCCTGCAGCATATTCTTGGTCTCTTCGATGCTCTCTCCCTGACTGGCTATGTTGAGTTCAAGACATAACCCCACATAACAATCTCCTGCTTTCTTAATTATTCCGGTAAATTGCATTTCTCTTCCCTCATTCTTTGATATTATCTTATCATTGTATAAGGTTTTTTTTCTGACGTATAATAATGTCTATTCATAAAATGTGTAACTTTTCCTGGACCTCTGCGAACTGTCGGTTTAATACGACCAATTCACTCGCATTGTCAGGAAAATATACTGTTTTCAACAATGGGATCGAGGATCATATAATCATTTTTCGTAACTATCCAGATCTCCATCTTTTTTCTTGGCTATATGAGCCCGGTTCTCTGAAATAAGCGAGCAACCCGGCAGAACGATATACTAGGAGAGATTTATATTACATAACCTGATGACGATGAAACGTGAAGAGGTACTGGAGATCTACTATTGTGGACCCGAAGTGATCATCACGCACGTCATGAAACAGGAAGAACTGATTGCACAACTGGAGGCCCGGATAACTGAACTGGAAGCCCGTCTCAACCAGACCAGTAAGAACAGCAGTCGGCCCCCGTCAACAGATGTATTCATAAAACCCAAGAGCCAGCGGAAAAAAGGAGAGCGACCTGTAGGGGGACAGACCGGACATCCGAAGCACACGCTGGAACCTGTGGAGAATCCCGATAAGAAAGTCCCCCTTAAAGTAAAGATACGTGAGGGATGCGGGGCATCACTGGAAGATGTACCGGTTATCGATTTAGAACGGCGACAAGTCTTCGATATCCCTCCGCAAAGAGTTGTTGTAACGGAAAATCAGGCAGAACACAAACAGTGCCCGCAGGGCGGGTGTCATAATCGAGGTGGAAAGGTGCACTCTCTTGCCAGAGGGGTTCTACGTCGTGGTGTTGGGTGATCTCATGGGGGTTTTATGCTACCTGGAGCGGCTTTAGGTTGCAGAAACCGGGGAATTCCGTCACACGGTTTTTAAGAGTCGCCATTTTGGGGTGATTTGAGGTGAACCGGGGTTGATAATTAGTTTTAAATGTACGCTAATGGATGCTATTGGGAGACAGATCAGCATTAAGATGACCTATGGGTTGTTGGGATGAGAAAAACATGGGTTTTTCCGGTTCCCGGTATCCGGATATGACCGTTGGATCCCATGGTAGGAGATGAGACCAGGGGTTTCCCTTGTGGCAATT
>JAURZP010000096.1 GCA_030653335.1 Methanoregula sp.
GCTCTTCCAGACACGCTACATCTGCCAGCTCTATGACAGTGCCGGTGCAGCATAACCAGAAAACTTTTTTTTAAAGATTCAGAATTACACACATTAACATCTGGTTTAAAAAACAGCAAGATGATTATTCCACAGGTTTTCTTCCGTTCACGCAGATATTATACGCCAGCTGTGGAACTCTTTTCTCAATAAACGGCTCAACCGTTCGGGCGAAGTTAAAAACCGGATCGATCATATCGATATGGGCAAAGGAGCACCAGGATGCACCCACGTCTGAAAACCCGGACTCCGAAAAAAGACTGATCATCTCATTCTTATCGTAATAATGCTCACCGAAATCCTTCATCAGAATATGTGTACTCTTCATCATCTCGCTGAGTTGGTACATCGCCGGAATTCCACGGGTAATAAGTTTTTTTCCCAATGTACAAATTGAGATGACTCCACCGGGTTTTAACACCCGGTAGGATTCTTTGAGCATGGCATGTGGATCTTTTACATAACTAAACACAAGAAGACTGGAAATGGCTTCAAATGAATTGTCTGAAAATGGGATCTTTTCACCGGTTCCAATAATAAATTCGCTTAATGGGCACCTCCACCGGGCTCGCGAGATCATCTTTCTGCTGATATCGAGTCCCACAGCAGTTCCACCGGTCTTTATGTATCTCTCTACAAAGAGTCCGGTTCCGCATCCGATATCTAACAGTCTTCCTCCACGGGGTAACGGGCGCATGAGCTGGCTGCTGACGTGCGTGTGGTAACTCCTTCCACGGTGATGATCGTAATGATGATCATACACATCGGCAATGGAATCATAGTGGTGCTGGATTTTGTCATGTCTTGTTGTGCTCATGACAGCACCGTATGAACTTTTGTAGCAAATGCCCCGATCTGAACAAATTCATTGTTGCCGTGTCGCATACGAAGTTCAGCATCGGCAAGGGCTATAGCAAGTTCCGGGTAATTATACTCCCTTTTTGCGATGGTTCTTATCAGTTCGAGCACTTCACTGCCGGATAATCCGTAATCGATCATGAGGGATTCAAGCTTTCTGACTGCACCCCGAATATCTCCGTCTTTGATTGCCTTAACTGCAAAAGCCGATACGTTTGCGGTTTCAGATTGATCGATCTCAAAGAGACTGTCGCATTTACCGCTCTCTAAAGCGAGCTGCAACAGAAGGATTGCCCTGCGCATGTCTCCTCTGGCTGCCTGAACAATCAACTCCAGATCATCATCCGAACAACCCTGTTTGTCGGTTGGCTCGTTTTCCTTTATTGTGCGAAGGTATTGAAGCATCACATCTTGATCAAGCGGGGCAAAAAGCACCGGAAGGCAGCGGGATGCAATGGCAGGAATTATTGAACTCTGGTTGGTTGTAGTAAAGATAAATCGGCAGGTGCCGCTCGACCGTTCCATAATTCTGCGTAATGCCTGTTGGGCATCGAACGTCAGTGTATGGGCATCTTCAAAAACCATCAGCTTGAACTCGGTATCCAGCGGGCGCATGGAGGCATACCATTTGATAATATATTTGAAATTGTTAATCAATGACAGGTTCTTCTGGTAGAGATGGGCATATCGCTCATCCTGTTCAAGAAGCGTTTTTCCCTGGGAAAAAAGGTCTGCTGTCTGGAATACAGAAGTGTTGAGTTCCCGGTTTTCCCCGTACATAGACCTTGCAAAGCACTCGACAGCCACACTTTTTCCCGTACCATGCGGACCGGTGAGGATCAGGTGGGGCAGGGTACGATCCTTTGCAAACGATGAAAGGAGACGAATTGCCGGCTCCTGTCCGAGAATTTCTAAAAAGTTTTTCGGGCGGTATTTCTCAATCCATAGCATGGCAAAGCCTCAGGTTTATCTCACGTATTGCTTCTGACAAAAGATAATGATTGTCAACTGATGCAGTGAGCTGCCGGCACTCATCTTTTGATAATTCTTTGCAGGCAGCAGTAATTTCTGGAAGTGCGCGGGTGAGCTCGTCGATAATGGTGAGGGTGGCAGAACGGGAAGTGCGGGAGAGCGGGTTTAAATCAATTGCGATGACCTTTTTTCCCATGCGCACAAGCGCTTCACACCGGTCCCCATCTTCAAGAGGGACAAGCACCACATCAGCAGAAAACATTCCTTCACGTCTGCACCACGCCCGGTCATGCGAGAGCGGTAGTAACTGCTCTGCAACTCCGGAAAAAACATCGCATCCATTATCGCGGAGCAGTTCTTCGATCTTTTTCACCCGTTCTTCAGTCCTGTGAAAGAGGTTTACTTCTACGATCGCCCCGCTCGCCTCCTGGAGTGCTGCAATCTGCTGTGCAGCTAAGGCTGCTGTGTTGCCGTTCACTGAAATGACCGGGTGGCGTGCAGAGATCAGCATTGCTGCAGCGATTCGTTCAGCAAGCTTCGCACTCTCTGTTGTCCTCTCCCCAATGAGGTAATCGAAAGCCTCACCTCTTCCGTGAGCAGTGAGCCCTTCTAATGATACAACGCCGGTTAGGGTATACTGTGCCAGTTTTTTGCGGGTGATGAGTGATTGATACCGTGGGTGATCTTTTGGGATCATACCATATCCTCCATAATTCTTGGGCCGGTGGGCGATACCTGGAACTCGTACACTTGCTCAAAAGGAGAGAGTACTTCCCGTGCTTTTTTCCCATATGCAAAGACGCCATCTCCAAGCATCGTCATGCCTGCCGGAACATTCTCCTGTTCACATAGACAAAAAACTTTTTTTACCGAATCCGTAATGAGTCCACTCCGTTCTGCAAACTGTTTTGATTTTGTGAAAAAATCCCGTGCATCACCAGGAGATGCAGAAGGAAAAGC
>JAURZP010000275.1 GCA_030653335.1 Methanoregula sp.
GTGCACATGCCATCTATACAAAAATTTTAGAGACGTTCGATCCCTTGTTTGGTGATAACGCCCTGTACCTGATCAAAGAAGGTTCTACGGATGATGCGGAAAACTACTGGTCGGTTTATTTCTCCATGCTGTTCCTGATCAAGGAAGTAAAAACCCAGGATACGATGCTTCTTACGACCGCAATTCTCTACGAGGCGGATTATTTTGTGACCCGGGATGAGAGGCTTATCAAGGCTGCCAAAAACCGGCTGTTTGAACAGTACAATCTTCAGCTCATAAAACCGGAAAGTGCTCTGGCCCTCCTGAAGAAGCAGGCCCGATGACGGGAAATTCAATTCAAAGCCGGCGGTGTGCGGGATTAACCGGCGTTTTGCTTTCCATTAAACCAAAATACGTGAAAAAGATCCTGAGCGGAGCAAAACAGTACGAGTTCCGCAAGCAGATCTTCAAAAAGAAATCTGCAAAAACGGTGTTCATTTACTCCTCCTCCCCACAGAAGAAGATCGTTGCCACTTTCCGCGTGGGAAAGATTGTGGTGGGGCATCCCGATTACCTGTGGGAGCAGTTCCTCGATGTCTCCGGCATCAGCGAGCAGGAGTTCTTTGAGTATTTCTCTGACCGGGATACCGGGTACGCGATTCGGATCGATGATCTGGAACAGTTCTCCGAGCCGGTTGATCCGCACACGGTGTTCGAGCGGTTTGTTGCGCCGCAGTCGTTTTGTTATGTGGATTATTCCTACAATAACCAACTATTAAGGATTGTGAACTCAATCTCTTCCTGATAGTTTCAGAATTGTGATCGAAATGCCGGACACGAATGATACTCTAATTAATCTCTCCTTCTCGATGCACTCAGGCCCGGGAACATTTGCCCTCCTTCTTGGTTCTGGGATCTCACAGGGTGCTGAAATTCCTACAGGATGGGAGATTGTTTGTGACTTAATTCGTAAGCTGGCGACTCTCGAAGGAGAACCAGATATCGATAATCCTGAACCGTGGTTTGAGGAAAAATATCATGAAGCGCCTAAGTATTCTTTCCTGATAGAAAAAGTCGCTCCATCTCCAACTGCCCGACAAAACCTGTTGAAACAATATATCGAACCTACCGATTCGCAACGAGAACACGGGTCGAAGGTTCCCTCTCAATCTCATAAGTCAATTGCACAACTCGTGAAAAATGGAACGATTCGAGTCATCCTGACAACAAATATTGATCGATTGCTCGAAACCGCTTTGGGGGAAGTGGGTATTACACCAGTTGTTATTTTTAATGATGATTCTCTCGAAGGTGCGATGCCCTACGTTCATTCTCCGTGTACAATCATCAAACTTCACGGCGATTACCTGGACACCCGGATTAAAAATACTCCCGACGAGCTTGCCAAATATAGCGAGAAGATGAACACCTGTCTCGACAGAATTTTTGATGAATTTGGCCTGGTAATATGCGGCTGGTCTGCAAAGTGGGACATCGCTCTGCGAGATGCACTTTACCGGCGGCAGAACAGACGGTTCTCTTCCTATTGGGCGTACCCACGAAATTTGAGTTCCGAGGCATCGGACTTGAAAGATCATCTTCGGGCTATACCTTTGCCAATCGAAAATGCTGACAAATTTTTCCAGAAACTTTCTGAGAATATCGAGGCATTGCAGGCATTTGAACGACCTCATCCTCTTTCAGTTCCGTTAGCTATAGCACAAGTGAAAAAATATCTTTCAGAAAATAAGTATCAGATTCAGCTTCACGATTTCGTACAAGATGAGACAAATGACCTTTGTGTTCAATTACAGTCAAAACGGTTCAGCATTAAAGATCTTCAAATCCCAAAAGGCCAGTATAAACCGGTTTTTCAAAACCGGATGCATGAATATGAAGA
>JAURZP010000277.1 GCA_030653335.1 Methanoregula sp.
ACTTCATAGACTTCCGGATACCCAATCCCGGCAGGATTTTTCGGGTGATAATGTCCCTTGGTCTTTACCCATTCTCCGCAGAGAGTGCATGGGGGAATTACCGTGAGATCATAGCGCAGATTATGGCTGCGCAACCATTGCCGGTCCACGTCTGACTTTGCCAGATCGCGGTACATAAAATAAAGAGGGGCACTGCCATTGCAAAAAGGATCGGCAAGGACAGATCGCATCTCATCAATTGTCCGGACTGAAGGTAAAGGGAGAGTCCCATCCCATCCAAGCATCACTTCTTCTTTCTCATTACAAGTAAATAATACCCGGCGCCAATGCCGATCATTATGATGAGAACCAGCACTGGAAGCATCGATGCAAGGCCACCTGATGCAGGTTTTATTTCTACTGAAACAGGTACTTTGAAGGTATCTGAGATCTGGCTGTTGTCGAGTGCATCCCGGTACCGTATTTCAGCATCCAGAAGATAGGTCTTGATCTCCGCATCATCATCTGCATGTATCTGGTACCGGGCGGTTGCTGTTTCTCCGGGTTTTAAGTCTCCGATATAGGAGGTATCATCAGAACTGGTAAACGGATCAACTGCAGAGATCCGCGCCTGTGAATGATAAGCGGTGGTATCCCCGTTATTTTTGTAATCAACCGTAATCACATTGTCCGAGCCTGGAATGACACGGGCAGGTGCTGAGATTACAAAAAAAGAAAGTTTTCCCCCAATGGGAATGCCCACCGTATCTGTCGTGGAGGTGACCATATCCCCGTCCCGGTTTTCATAGGTGACCGCAACATCGACCGGGTAAGTCTGTTGTGCTGCATCGCCCGATACGGCCACCTTATACCTGCAGGAAACAATTCCATTTCGCGGGAAGTCCCCGATAAAAACGCTGCTGTCGGTGGGAATGATCGGGCTTTGACCGTGACGAAGGATCTTTACGGTTGCTTTCTTCCCGTCTTCAAAACCGATATTTTTTATCGTCAGGTTGAGATATCCGCCGCTTCCCACATTCAGGTTCTCTGGCACTGCTTCAATGACATCGATCTTCACCTGGGGTTTGATCTTTATCGTCAAGGGGAATGTCTCAGTTACAACACGGTAATGATTCTGAAGAGAGTCCCCGGCAGTATTGTCAGCAGATGCAAGGTAGGTGTACCGGATCGTAAGAGGGATCTGGTATTCCCCCATAGAAGCGTTGGACAGGATTTTTGCCAGGATCGGGACTGTCACTAACCCCTGTGTCCTGATATCGCCGACATTCTTTGGATCAGATTTTATAACAACCGGTGCACTTCCCGGTGCGAGTCCGACCTTTACCATCTTTGCAGTTGTCGTAAGATCATCGGCCTCGATAGTGCCGGTTGGATTATATTTGGTTGTGTTCACTCCACTGTTCCGTACAATGACATTTATCGTAACATCCTGTCCCGGTATGAATTCATTCACACCCGAGATTACTGCTGACATTTGAGGACTTGTCCCCGGCTGGTAGTTACTCACACCCATCACCGGCAGGATACCGATAAGCGACAGCACGAGGAAGAGTAGGATTATTTTTGGATATTTCATTGCCAATCACGTGTTGTTATTCTTATAACAACATTTAATATTGCAGAATATAAAGTCATGTTCCATATGAGATCCTCCTCCCAAGGTTCTGCAAAGGTTATTGACTGTCTCAAATCACTGGGTTTGACAAAATACGAGGCACTGGTTTATATCGCCCTGTTAAAAGTGGTCAGCGCTACTGCAAGTGAGATCCATGAAATATCCACCGTCCCGCGCGCATCCGTGTATCCCATACTCGATCAACTTCAGGAAAAGAAACTCATCTCCGTAGCACACTCAACACCCAAGCGGTTTGCTGCACTCTCTCCGGAGGAGGGGGTGGCAATAATGATGACCAGAATCGAGCGCGATGCTGCCGATGCCCGCGAGATTCTCTCAGCGATCCACCGTGAGCGAATCATCCATGATCAGAGCAGCGAGGAGCTGATATGGAATGTCTATGGCATTGAAAACATAAGGAGGAAACTTACCGATATCATCACGGCTGCCCGCCATGACATCCGTATCATCGCTCACCCCCAGATCCTCTCTCCGGAAATTAAAGACCTGCTCAATGCAGTGTCAGAACGGGCAGATATTGAGATTATCACCCACCAGTGGGATGGGGGTAACAAGGGAAAAATGCGAGTCTATATCAAGAAGCATCCGGAGATTCCTCGCGAACTTGACAAAGTCAAGGACATGATGGCAGGTGGCATCTGCATTGTCGATAACCGGAGCGTACTGGTCATATTGGGAACCGGCAAAGAGGATGCGGTGGCGCTCTTCTCAGAAACTGAGGGGTTTGTCCGGTTCTTTTCACGGTATTACAACCTGATCGCTGACTGGGCAAAAAAGCCGGAATAAAACAACGGTTATTACCGTTTTTAAAAATTCCTGATCTCGTCCATCTGCCGGATATCCATGAGGCCCTTCATCGCCTGCGTCTGAACCCAGCGTCCCCCTTCCCGAATAGCTGCCATCGGATTGGTGCCGCCAACCGCTGCAATACCAACATACTGAGGACTCACAGGGACACCGAGAAGCGACAGGTTGGGCATCCCCACTTCAAGGATACCTGAGTAGCTGCTGCTCGAAAGTTCATCGAGCACACTTCCAACAAGGGGTTCTGCTTCCATATGGAACTCGCGGATATTTGCAAGAATATTGCCACTTCCCCTCCGCATAACATTGGTCACCGACGTGGTCTTCTGGGATATGAGCACCTGCAGTGGATCGATGGTGGTATGCTCGTACAGGATAATATGCGTAAAGCGGATCGGAGTCCGGTTCTCAATCTCAACAACTCCCCCACCTATCGGGTTGACCGGGATGCCCCGCCGGATTAAAAGCCCGTCAAAGGTGATGCTGCACATCGTGCAGATGCCGGTCAAGCCATTTGGGATCACAAAATCTGCAACTTTTTTACCGGAAGCAAAGAACTTGACCATTCCGCTGACACTGACACCGGTTTTATTGGCGTCTTTGAGTATGGATATCGCAAAATCAAGATCTTCGTTTTTTATCAACGAGAGATTGTACACCACATTTCCCTCCCCCGCAGCCGGATCGAATGTTACCTGAATGGCAAAATCTTCGATATTGTGGTTGACAAACTTCAGCGGGAGGGTCATTATACTAATCTCGGACATGACAATAGAAAAATTGTTCTATAAGAGTAGGGCAATTTATGTATGATGGAACACGATATGAGGGAAAAAGCCAAGAATGCGATGCGACTCATTCTTGAAGCGGCACGGTATGAGGTGGAAGAGGTTGATGACCCTCTTGATCTTTCTGCAGTGCGTGACGGCACCTGCCTGCTGGTGCTCTGTTCGAACGAGAAGGAACTGATCGGACAGTTCGACAAGACCAACTACAGCCTCATGATCGATGATCACGAGATGAACTGCAAGAAACTGTTGTTCACAATCGACAAAGCGATCATAACAGAGAACTGCATCCAGTGGGGTGTGGACGAGTTTGTGCGGTATACCGGAGAAGCAGTTCTTGCCGACATCCTCGATCGCGAACTCGGACTGGATCTCACGCCGTCAAAAGCCAAAAAAGCAGCGGTCACCGCAGCTGCTGCAGCTGCAACCAAAGAACAAGAGCCTTCCGGTATTACGATTCCTCACCTTCCAATAAAAATCACTGAGCAGGCAGCGATCCGCACCGCCGGGGTGCAGGGTGCAGCAAAACTGCGGTTCATTCCACATTTCCTGTTCCACTATACGAGCAGTGGTGAGCAGGTGTACAAAGATCGCAGAATTCCTTTTGATGCAGACGGCTGGGGTGCAATCAATGCCATCAATGGGATAAAGATCGATATCGACGGTAAGCAGGTTGAAGAGACAGAGATTCCCGGAGGGGCTGAAGTCTGTGATTCGCATATCCGCAAGGATGAAGCATCAGAGCGGGTCATCACCGAACTTATCGAACGTCTCACCCAGAAAGTCCGGATCAAGCAGGAGAAAGGCGATGCGATCTTCTATGAAGAGAAGATCCTAAAACCCGACCGGAAAAATATCACCATTGATTCAAAGCAGATCTATATTCCGGTCTGGCAGATACGGGGCAAGAAGATTGTAGAAGTGAACGCATTCACCGGCGAATTGCTCTCTGAACCAATGGACGAAGGCTGCGAAGTCTTCTAAAAAAAACCGAAGGTTTTTGCGGGTCCCCATAAGAGGATAATCAGCTCCCTTTAAAAAAACCGGTTTTTCTTTTTATGATACACAGAGATCCCATGATTGTTGTTCTGGGCGGAGGCCCTGCGGGCAGGATCGCATCTATCCGGCTCGCATCCGCAGGAAAAGAGGTTCGGCTTATCGAACGGGGGGGTATCGGGGGCCAGTGCCTTCATTTTGGCTGCATGCCCGTCTGTGCCCTGAATGATGTTGCCCGTACTATCCATTCCGTCCGGGAGTTCCAGCATCTCGGTGTGATCGATTCATCCCCCCCCATCAATTTCCACAAAATGCTCGATGAGATGCATGCGATCCAGACAAAGATAGCATCTGTACTGGAT
>JAURZP010000280.1 GCA_030653335.1 Methanoregula sp.
CGTATGATCGCATAGGGCTTTTTAGCAGCAAGTGCAGTTGCAACAGCGAGAGGAACGCCTCCAACAGCGACTCCTGCCACTACATCGAAATCATGCGACCGTGCAACGAGTGTTGCAATGGCATTGAGCAGATCGGGATGGGTGACTGCTGTTTTCACATCAATGTAGTACGTACTTTTTGCACCGGATGCCAGCGTAAAGTCACCCGTCTCGATTGCCTTGTATTGTATAAGCAGTTCAGCAATAGGATTTACCATGGAACCTCCTTGACGCCCATTAAATAACCGATGATATTGACTACCCGGTGAAGAATGATTGTGAGAATCACGATAATGATCAGGATGGGGAGGGTAACATATGCAAACAGCCACGCGGGATCGATGATGAGCATTAGGATAAATGCCCCGGCAACCAGATCGAGCTGGTCGGCAACCGGCCACTTTTCACCCCGCACTTTTCCCATCCTGCGCTTTAAAAAACTCTTACCGAGATCGCCGAGCAGGGCTCCAAGCGCGAGGAGCGATACCGATGTTAAGGTGTGCCGGGGCAGGAATGTCAAGGTAAATGTTGATGAGAGCCATATAAGGATTAAGCCGGTGATTATACCGGCAAGCACCCCAAAAAACAGGCCGCGGAATGTTTTGCCATCCCCAAATATCCTCTGCCCGTCAGAATAATTTCTTCCAAAGTCGATAGGAGTGCCTCCACCGAGAAGAGCTGCCATTGGATTGGGGATATACGCAGGAAGCATAATCCAGACTGCTGATATCAACGGTATGATGAAAAACTCGATACTAATGATAGTGCACTCCAATACCTCTAATAAAGAGCAGATAAAAACATTAATGTAGCTCACAAACGGGATAACTAAACCCGTGAGTGCCCGGTGAATATTAATGCTGATAAAAAAGACCCTAACTCTTTGCCCCTCATGCAGTACCGTACTTGATGCGGAGATCGTAGAAGAGGAGGGGAAAATCTGGCTGAAAAGGACGTGCAAAGAACACGGAGATTTTAGGAATCTCTACTGGTCAGATCCCGCAATGTATCACCGGTTTGGTAAGTATGATTCCATAGGTGCAGGAGTATCAAATCCCCAAAAGACCGCCCCGAAAGAAAACTGTCCCTC